>CAZTVD010000039.1:0-5472 GCA_964616955.1 Candidatus Woesearchaeota archaeon | reverse complement strand
TCTACGAGGCAGACGCCCTACCACTAGGCCACCGGGGCACAATAAAAATGGTTTTGCAGGGATTATTAAGTTTTTTACTAAATACAAAGTGATTCAAGAGTTTTATAAGTCACAAAAGATATTATAAAAAGCATGGAAGTCAAGCCGAGCAAAAAAGCCCTTTTAGTCTGGTTTTTTGAAAAAGGACCTTTTCTCACAATCATAACAATTTATTGCATGTATCTTGTTTTTACATCAATAGATTCCCTGCCCTATGTTTATAATTCAGAACCAACAGTAATAAGTTTTACAATAAGCCTTGCCGCCCTTTCCCTGCTTTCATTAGTGTACGAATACAGAACAAAAAAATACTACATACTTGAAAGCCAGATTCACATTAAAAAGCCATTCGGGGTAGACAGGGCAAAATTTAATGAAATAAAGGATATAAAAGTCATAAAAAGCCCGCTCCATAAAGCAATGAAAGTCGGCGATATTCTTGTAAAATCAAAAAAGAAAAGCCTTGCAATTGAGTGTGTTGAAAAACCCGAAAGAATAGAAAGAGCAATACACAAAAAGGTTTCAAAAGAGATTTCATCCCATTGACTTAAAAACACTACATCCTTATCCTTCTCTCTTTTGGGACATTGTTCCATATTCTCTCGCCATTTGATTTTCCGCACCCAAGAAAATGGTTTTTATACCTCAAAAGCACATAACCCTTCTGGGCTTTTTTTTCAAGGGCATAGCCCCTCAACCACTCCTCCGCCTCAACATCATTTAATTCAATGATATTTTTCTTTGCTTTTGGACCAACCAATTGTGTTCCCTCTATTGAAAGCCTCAACCCATCCTTTTCAACAAAGCCAAAATAAAGCCCTTTCCTGACAACAGAATTGATATCAAAACCAAAAACCAGATTATTTCCAACCCATACCCTTCCATTATCCATTATTTCAAATTCCATATTTATTTCAGCACCAAACTGCTCTTTCAAATATTTGTTAATTATTTTTTTGCTCATATCACTCCTTCCTTATTTTTGCTATATAAAATCCCTCAGTATCATTGTCCTGGGGATATATCCTCACTGTTTTTTTCACATCATCAACATATGTTTTTCCCTCAAACTCAGTCAATCCTTCCCTTGTTTTCATTTTGAGTTTTATTGGCAAAATTTTTGCATTTGTTTTTTCAAGCAAAAAATCCACCACTTCCTCATTCTCCTCTGGCTCAAGAGTACAGGTGGAATATACCATTACCCCCCCCTGTTTCAAACAATTATAAGCAGCCATAATGAGTGCTTTCTGGTTCCTTGACAACCTTTTGATTCCTTTTGGGTTCCACATATTTGCTATTTTCCAGCTTTTCCTTATTGCTCCTGTGCCAGAGCAGGGAGCATCCAACAACACCCTGTCAAATTTTTCAGGATGCTTGTTAAATCTCCTGCCGTCCATTTTGGTTATTATAGTGTTAAAAAGACCACACCTCTGGACATTTGTGGAAAGCGCCTTTATTTTGTCCATTCTCACATCATTCGCAACAATCACTCCCGCATTTTCCATCATCATACCTATCTGCGTTGTTTTGCTTCCAGGCGCAGCAGCCATATCAAGGATTATTTCCTCTTTTTTTGGTTCTAAAACTATTGGGGGGAGCATGCTTGCTGCTTCCTGAACGTAAAAATATCCCAAAGAATGTTCCATTGTTTTCCCAACAACATCCTCTGTTTTCACAAAAAAACCATTATCATACCAGGGCATTTGCTTTATTTCCCAGCCCTTTTTCCTCAGCAAAGGAATAAGGTCCCTTTTTGAGATTTTCAAAGTATTTATCCTTATGCTCTTCCTCAATTTTCTTGATGAATATTCCAGAAACTCACCAATATCAGGCAAAAAACCAGAATATCTCCTCACAAAATCCTTTTTGAATTCCAATTATATCACCTTGGGAATAATGCCCAACCTCTCGAGCATAAACCAAACAGAAAAAAAGAAAATCACTGCACCATACAAAAACGCCTCTGCATTGCTTATGCCTATCCACAATGCCTGCATCAGGCTGAATCCTATGTAAATACCTATTATGTCCCTTATAATCCCCCTAAACCCCATATTTTTCTGATTATGTATCAGTAAAAATACTTTGTGTTTGAAATAAGAAAAACTTTATAAAAGCACATTACAAATCAAAATTGAGATTCTTATGGAAAAATTAAGCACTGGGACAACAACCGTTGGAATAAGATACAAAAACGGAGTGATTCTTGTAGCAGACAGGAGGGCGAGCATGGGCTATCTTGTGGCGCACAAGAATTTCCACAAAATATACAAAATAACAGAAGATATTGGCATGACAATGAGCGGTTCTGTTGGACATGCCCAGAAAATTCTCCAATTGGTAAGAAGTGAAATGGAAAGTTATGAAATAAGGAAAGGGAAAAAACCAAGCGTCAGGGCATGTGCAAGTTTGATGTCAAATGTTCTGTTCAATTATGGCCTATATGTCCAACTCCTTGTTGCTGGAAAAGATGACAAGGGATACCATTTATACACATTAACTCCAGATGGAGCAAATGTGGAGGATGAATATATTGCATCAGGAAGCGGCTCTGTTGTGGCTTATGGTGTGCTCGAAGACAAATACAGCAAAGATATGGAAGAAAAAGAAGCAATAAAGGTGGCAGCCAGGGCTGTAAAAGCTGCAATAAACAGAGACATATATACTGGCGATGGACTGGATGTAATGGTGATAAATGACAAAGGAGCCAGGCATTTGAGCGAACAGGAAATCAGCGATATTTTGAAGTAAATTTTGATTTTTATGAAAAAAGAGGAAATTTTCTCAGAAATAGAAAAAGGGCTTCCTCAAAATGCCATGATTAGCGATAGTGTTTTTGAGGGGGCAAACATAGTCCTATATACAAAGAACAGGGTATTTTTCAGGGAAGGGGACAATGTAATAAGGGCAATTGTGGATAAACTGAAAAAAAGGGTCAAATTAAGGGCAGATGAATCCCTTTTAATGCCCCCTGAAAAAGCAGAGGAATTCATCAAAAAAATAATCCCAAAGGAGGCGGAACTGGAAAACATATGGTTTGAAACAAAAAGAAGCGTTGTAATAATTGAGGCAAAGAAGCCCGGCCTGGCAATAGGGAAAGCCGGGGAAAACATAGAGAGAATAAAGAAAAATACTTTCTGGACACCAAGAGTGAGAAGGGCTCCTACTGAAAAATCAGACATAGTCAACACAATAAGGGCTGCATTATACCAGGAATCTGATTACAGAAGAAAATTCCTGAACAAACTTGGCGAGAGGATTTATGCAGGATGGGAGAGGGACAATAAGTATTGGATAAGGCTGAGTTGTCTGGGCGCCTGCAGGGAAGTTGGAAGAAGCTCGTTTTTATTGCAAACTCCTGAAAGCAATTTCCTCATTGATTGTGGTGTTAATATTGCCTCAAAAGAAGAACCTTACCCCCATTTAGAAGCACCAGAATTGAATATAAAAAACCTTGATGGTGTTTTCATAAGCCACGCACATCTTGACCACTCAGGATTTCTCCCTTATTTATTCAAATACGGTTACAAAGGTCCTGTTTACCTCACAGAACCAACAAGGGATATTATGACCCTGTTGCAAATAGATTATATAGACATAAGCCAGAGGGAGGGCAAAAAAACAATTTACACCATAAAGGACATAAAAGAGATGATAAAACACACAATTGCCATGGATTACAATGTTGTGACAGACATAAGCCCTGATTTGAGAATGACTTTATACAATGCAGGGCATGTTCTTGGTTCAGCAATGGCACATATAAATATTGGGGACGGGTTCCACAATTTTTTGTACACAGGGGATATGAAATATGAAAAAACAAAGCTCCTTTCAAAGGCAAACACCTCCTTCCAAAGATTAGAAACACTTGTCATAGAGAGCACATATGGGGGGAGAAGGGACATACAGCCGGACAGGAGCCATTCTGAGAAATTCCTTGCAAACATAATAAAAAAAACAATTGACAGGGGGGGAAAAGTGCTCATACCTGTTCTTGGGGTTGGAAGGTCACAGGAAATAATAATGATTCTTGATGAATTAATAAGGAAAAAGGAGATTCAGGAAATGCCAATATATGTTGATGGGATTGTGTGGGACATCACTGCAATACACACAGCGTACATGGATTATATGAACGAAAACGTAAAATCGCTTGTTTTCAACCAGAATTATAATCCCTTTGTTGACAGCCATTTGAGAAGGGTGGGCTCCCAAAAGGAGAGAATGAAAATAATCGAGGAAGGCGGACCATGTGTGATACTTGCAACATCAGGCATGCTTGTTGGAGGTCCTTCTGTAGAATATTTAAAACACCTCGCGCCTGACAAAAAAAATTCACTTGTCTTTGTATCATACCAGGGAGAAGGGTCTCTTGGAAGGACAATACAAAAAGGTGCTAATGAAGTCCCAATAGAGGGCTTGAATGAAAGGAATGAAATCCTCAAAATAAATATGGAAACATACACTATTGAGGGATTTTCAGGGCATTCTGACAGAAGGGAGTTGATTAGCTATATATCCCACCTCAACCCAAGACCAAGAAGGGTCATTTTTGTGCATGGTGAAAGCAGCAAATGTCTGGACATGGCAAGCACAATACACAAAAATTTCAGGATAGAAACAGCAGCGCCAAGAAATTTAGATGTATTGCGCATAAGATAAATCTTTAAAAGCTGTCTGCCTATTTTTAAAATAATGGCCTATGGAATTCTTGTGAGAGAAGTTATGACACATCACCCAGTTGTTATAGATGTCAATAAAAGTGTTTTGGATGCAGTAAAAAAAATGTTGAAAAGCGGGGTTGGGTCTGTAATTGTAATTGACAAAGAAAAAGTTGTCAGGGGAATTTTCACTGAAAAAGATGTTATTGCAAGGGTTGTTGCAAAAAAAAAGGACCCTGAAAAAACAAAAATAAAACAAGTGATGACAAAAAAACCTGTTGTAATAAACCAGTGGCTCGACCTTGAGGAAGTTGCAGAAATCATGAACAAAAAAAATGTGAGGAGATTGCCTGTTGTTGAGAAAGGGAAGTTAATTGGTTTAATAACTGAAAAGGACATGCTCAAAGTTGAACCACAGATAATTGATGTGTTAAAGGAGAAGATGAGAATACGCGAGCCAGAATTAAAGCCAATATTGAGAGGCAAAAGAAGGGAAGCTGGCATATGCGAGGTGTGCAGCAATTATTCAGACCACCTTGAATATTACAATGGAATGTGGGTATGCGAGGCTTGTCTGGAGGAAATGGAGGGATAGGAACTTTTTTATTGGTGTTTGTCCCTTAAAAATTATGCCTACACAGAATAAAATAACAGGACCATCAAAAGTAAAATATAGCGGCATATTCAAGCTATCTGACTTATACAGGATTGCACATTCTTTATTGACAGATATGGGGTACACAGTTGAAGAAGTAAAATACAAGGAAAA
>CAZTVD010000038.1:0-5611 GCA_964616955.1 Candidatus Woesearchaeota archaeon | reverse complement strand
GTTTATGCCTGTATCAACAACTGCTACTACTACACCTGAACCATCAATTCCTTGTTTCCATAATGGTTCCACATTTAAAAGTTTATAACTGTTATCAAGAAGGAAAGTATATTCATCATTGGCTGTTGAATGATAAGGCGCATATTCATATTCCTGCGGAGCATACATAATTATTTTATTAGGTATTATTCGTTTAACATTTGGTTGTGAAGCAATTTGAATAAGATTTTCAGCATCAATAGTTGTTCGTAAGGCATTAACTGTCATGTATGTCGAATCTGTTACTGTCCCATTTACCTCCTGAATTGCTTGTATCACTACTTGTTGTGCCTGAACTGCTGCCATTGAAGCAGTAGGTGCTTCAAGTTCAATTATTACATCTACTTCACCTGTTTCATTTTGTAAAGAAGCATCCATCACGGAAACAGCAGATGTGCTTGCATATCCAGATATATTAGAAACAAAATCATCCACAGCCCCTGTTGAATACATAAAGCCAAATATTGCGAATGTAACAACAGCACCCCCTATTAATCTATATCCTCTGTTATGAACAGAAATTGGTTTTAATTCAAGTTTAAACTGTGGAAGTATCAATAAAGCAAACATAACAACAGATATTACAGTTCCAAGTGGGAATGCAAATAAATCAATTATTAAAAGTATTGAACCTGTTACTTTCGCTACACCCATGTTTTTCTTTAACGCATAAAATGTAAACAATGAAAGAAAAGCCAGTATAACAGGTAACACCGTTGATATTCTGAATAAGGTTAAATCACCAAATAACCATGTAACATATCCACCGTATCCACCCATCGCAAGAGTTAACACTGAGAAGTAATTAACTACAAACAATATCACCCCAAGCATCCCACAAATTGTTTTTAGAAGGAAATATTGCTCTAATATTTTTTTAGTTAATCCTTCTTTCATTTTTTCTTACCTCCAATTGACCCTTTTGCAATTGATTCAAATATTCCACCCATGCTCATGAAGACTGGAAGCAATAAACCCAACCCTGCTATGAAATCATCAATTAAACCTATTGGTCCAAGAATTGCCTCTGGTAAAAAATCTATAGGAGAAATGATATAAAGTAAACAAAGCCCCATTATGATACACATCATTGGTCCTGTTAAACAGTTTTTTGCATTTACCAAAGCCAACCCTCCTTCTTACCATATATTATTATTACAAATGTTAAAACACCAAGTCCTGCTATTATCCAAAGATTTGGTATACCAACTATTACTGATTGTGTTTTAACATCAGTTACAGTTAAAGGAAAAGTCTTCTCCTGCAATGCTGGAATATTATCTGCAAATGGGTCTCCCGTTCTTGCATCATATGTTTTAACAAGAATTAAATTGTTCCCAAGTGAGTTTTCATTACAATAGATTCTACCTGTTATTGATGATGATTCACCTGCTTTAATTGATGCATATTCTAAAGGATAATCCAGTAACCCTTGTTCATTCCATGTAATCATATTCCGTTGAATTTTAAAACCTTCAGGTGTATTCAAAAAGAAGGTGTTTGTTTCATCTATACCAGGTGTAAGTGTTTTTGCATGAAATATGGGCAATAGTTTTCCATTGGATGATTGTATACTGAATTTAGGTTTATCATCTTCCCATAAACAATTTATTCTCCATTGAGAGATACCAGTTCCTATCTTATATTGAGTGTCTGACCATAAAACATCTCCATCATCTACTAACCCATTATTATTTATATCTTTATATATTCCTATTTTGATATATGGTTGTTCCCAATCTGCTTCTGGTCTGAATGTTATTTTAAAATTATAATAAAAATTCAGAATTGGTTTTTCAGATAATGTATCAAGGCTTGTGCTACTCCCAATTAGGTCAATATCCATAGGGATTTGTAAATTACTTTGCATTGTTGGTTCAAATGTTTTTTCTATCACTGTCTCAGAGGAATCCCAATCAAGTGGTCCAACAGAAAATGTTTGAGTATTTAAAGAAGTGCTGTATGCGATTGGAACTGATGACCAAGCAACAATTAATGCTAATGCAAAAAGCATTATCAATGCAAGATTAGATGTTTGAGGTTTCACTGGTTGAGGGGATATTTTAGCACGGTTTAGAATTATCATTGCAAAAAAACCTGAAATGAAAATAGGCATCATCAGAGAATACGTTGTTATTTCAAGTCCACCTGTTAAATAAACCCAGATGCTCCCTGCTATCCAGCCCATAAATCCTCCTTGGAATACAAGTAACATCGCAAGGGAGAAAGGCATATTTTTTCCTTCTGTTACAAAGAAGCCTATGGTTAAAGAAGTCAAAGCACCAAGTAAACCAAACAACATTATTTCTTCAGGTAACATTTTTATCTACCTCCTGGGAATTTTCCTTCAAATAAATATTTTTTAGCGAGAATGGCGACAACAACGATTATTGCAAGTGGTATCACGAGTAATAAACAACCACCACCAGCTATGAAATCTTTTATTTGCCCTATCATAAATAGCATTACGATAACGCCGATTACAAGTAGGATTATTCCTACTATTATACATATTGCTATTAACCCATTTTTGTCATTTTTAAATCTTTCAATTTCCTTTTTAATATCCATACATATATTCCTCCATTCTTATTCTTTCACGTATTGCTTTTAAATTCAATAAAGCAATTATAAATATAATTGGAATCCCAAATACTATGATTAAATCAGGTGTTGCAAAGCCTATCTCACCTATCAATCCCATGTCCCAGTAGATATATAAAGGAGCAGATAAACTATCAAAGATGTTTCCTTCAGACACATATATTGTATGTATCTTATGTATTGACTCGCCATGCAAAACACCTGTTTTAAATAATCCTTCATCTATTAGTTTTATTTTTAAGGTCCAAGTCCCTGGTTCAGCAAATGCAGGTATTTTCCATAATCCTGAATCCTCATTTATACACCATTTTGTTTTACCCAAATCGCCACCTGGCATCTTTTTAACTGAATCTAAAGAATCTTTAGTGTATGCAACTATTCCTCCGCTTGGTCCCAATAAATACCATTTCACATGTGTTGGTCTCCAATCGGGTAAAAGAAGTGTATCTGTTTGCATTTCAAAATTTTGAAGTTTTAAAGGTATCTGCATACCTGGTTTCGCTGAAATCTCACCCTGTACACTGACTTCGTCTGTTGCTTTTGTATTTATGGTGAATAATGGAATTAATAATATTATTATCAGTAGCATTCTGTATTTCTTCATTTTTTCCTCCTTTTATAATACAGGCTTACTATTATCAGTGATATAAATAAGAATATGATTTCGAAACCAGGTGTTTCATCTCCTCCAGGGGGAGTTGGAGGGGATGGAGTAGGAGATGGATTAGGGTTAGGTTCATATCCAGGTGATAATGGAACATCGAATTCCATTGGTCCTTCAACATAAAGCGGTGCTTCATATTTTGTAAAACCTTCTTTATAAACATATAAATCTTTTTGACCTGGCGAAACTGATAATTCTACTTTTCCATCTGCATTAGTAGTTCCTTCTACATCACCTATTTTAACAGTTACGCCTTCTAAATAAACAAAAGTTGTTACATCATATACACTGATTTTAATTATATTCATCCCAGCGCCCCCATCTGCACCAGGTGTTCCAAGAGGTGTTAATTCTTTTAATAAAGAATCAGTTCCTCTAACTGAAATAAGCTCTGAATATGTTTCATAACCTGTTTTAGAAATGGTTAATTTCTGTTCACCATAAGGAACTGTTAAAACAACTACTCCGTTTTCATCTGTGGTATCTGTTTCTGGTCCCAATGTAACTGTTGCACCTGATATAGGCATACCTGCTGAGGATACACTAATTGTAATCTGATATGTTTCAATAGTAGATGCTCCAGAGGCAAGAGTTATGGGTAACTCGATATTGTCTTTATTTACTTCAAATGTTTCATATGCTGTTATATATCCGTCTTTTGATATTGTAAACATATGCCAACCTGCAGGAATATCAGAAAATGTAGCTCGTCCATATTCATCTGTCTGAACTTGCAATGGTTGGTCAACAGTTAAAGAACAAGTAGCACCAGAAATAGGTTTACCATCTTCATCTTTTACAACAAGAATGGCGGTATATTTCGGGATAGTTGTCCCACCTGATTCTGTCCCACTAAGGTCGATTGTTATTGTTTTACCATTATCATCTGCTGTAATCGTCTGTGTTCCTGCATAATAATCCTTATAATTGTAATGTGTAACTTTTAATGAATATTTACCTGGTTCAAGATAAAAAGTAGCAATTCCATCTGTTCTTGTAGAAAGCTGTTGTGGACCGAACTGCACCAGTGCCCCAGGCACAGGGTCTAATTCATCAATTACTTTAACATAAACAGTTACTCTTAATGCTTCTATGACTTGTATTCTTTTATCTGTTTCAGCACCAGGGTCTCCATCTTGTGAAACAGAATGGAAACGCAAATACAGATATCCCTGTCTATCTGGTTTAATAGTTAATGTCGCTTTACCATTTGTTGCAGATACAGAAGCTGGACCCCATGCATAAGATGCACTTGTTATTGAATCCCATTTAGCCCATCCGAAAAAAGATGTGATAGGGCTATTTGTATCTGGATTAGGCACACCTGAAAGGAAAACAGTTATTGTTTCACCAAGATGATATGATGCTGCATCTACAACTACTGAACAAGGAGGAGGAGTTCTTTGTAAATCTTTAACAACAAAAATAATTGTTTCAGACATAAGATTATTATTATTGAATAACCGTATTTTCCAATTTACACTCTGACCAGAACTACATACATCTTTTGGCAAAGTATATGATTTAGTAGTAATGCTGTCGTCTTGTAAATCAGTCCATGTTTCTTTTACTTTGTTATTTTGGTCGATAATCTCTAATTTCCAACCATTTCCATCTGACCGTCCTGTTTTTACTTTGAACTCAACAGTTTGACCTTCTTCATGGATATATTTAGTATACACTCTTTCAGTTCCATCTGCTGCGGCTTTGCTATATTCAATAACATTCTGAGTTACAACATCTACTGCACCATCACCAGAATATAATGCTGCTTCATCTGTTAATACTTTATTTGTTCGTATATGAAAAGAATATTCACAGCATCCATAATCACATCCCAATATTGGAAGACATACACATGTGCTTTTATCTCTTTCAAGTTCAGCCCATGTGACATATAAAGTAGCTTTTAGTTTTCCTTCAATTGGTCCTATCAATTCTAATATGAGTTCTTGTGTTTGCAAAGGAGAGCTATGTATAGTGATACCTGTTAATGTTTTACCATATCTATCTGTGAAAAATGTCCCCCAATCTCCTGTGAGATATTTTGACCAAACATTACTACCAGCATATGAACCTTGGGTATAATAATGGAATTGCCCTGTGCTTTGGAATTTTTGCCTATTTGCTGTAAGTTGCCCAGAGATGTAATTCCCGTTTTCATCTCTTTTTGTTACCCTCATGAATGTTGAATCATACCATCCATCTCTCATCACAGTTTTAACAAAATTGCCTTGTTGGTTATAGTAGTCAATTTTCCAATAATAATTTTTAATACAAACATATGGTTTTTTTCCTCTATCA
>CAZTVD010000037.1:0-5680 GCA_964616955.1 Candidatus Woesearchaeota archaeon | reverse complement strand
AACTGCTGGTAAATTTAGAACTATTTTAACAGGTTTCATAATTTGTTTTATTCTAATACTTGTATTTTATTGGATATTAGGATTATTACTTGGATATTTCAATATCCTTGACTTTCATACAGGTGGTTACTCAGTATGGTTATTGTTATCAGCACTTGGATATATGGGGGCAAAAAGAATCGACGGTAATCTCGACAGACATGATGTTGGTTTTGCGTTACTTGTTTTCATAGTATTGCTCGGGGCGAACATACCGATAAACAGCACAGGGGGTTTCTTAGCGAATCTTGATAATTTTATAAGTATGATACTATCCTACATATAAGTTTCAAAATAGATTTTGAAAAAAGTTATATATTGTGAGGATGAAAACCTTTAATTTTGAATCTTTGCTTTTTTCTTTCAAAATAGATTTTGAAAAACAAAACAAAACCTTATTTATAAATATTTTAATTTCTTTCTAATGAAATTTTATCAAAAAATAATAATTTCTCTTTTGAAAATACTTGACCATAACCCTCCTCATTCAACTAAAATAACTATTTTCAACAGTGAATTAAAATTATGCTCAAGATGCCTTGGTGCATATATATCTGGGTTAATCTGCTGGTTCATATTTGGATATATACATCTATATACAAATATCACATTTTCTTTCACTTCAATTCTACTTTTTTCTTATTTACTTGCATTACCAACAGGATTAGATGTTGTAACAGTAGACATCTTACATATAAGAGAAGGAAATAATAAATTACGTATCTTCCTTGGTGTTTTACTTGGCATATCCGTAATGGCATATTTCTGGTTATTACCAAAAAGCTGGTGGTTCAAGTTAATAACGTTATTTATTTATGCAGTTATAGGATTAATAGTTGCATTTATTGCTGAAATAGTGGAGAGGAAAAATGCCAAAACACAAAATAATTAGAGTATCAGAAAAAAAACTACGTAATGATGCAAAAAATGAAATAATTAATTTTATTCAAAATAGATATTTGAAAGGTTTAGATACACAACTGCAAGATATACAAAATGAATTCGGTAAGCCACCATATGAGTTATCTGAAGGAACTGTAATTAATTATTTAAATGAATTAGTGGAGAAAAGAAAAATATCAACATGGAAACAAAAGAATTTAAGATATTATGGACCACCCAAGATACCCATCCCCATAAAAGTCGGGATAGCAATTTCTGCAATTACCATCACACTTGGTTTAATTATTGACACATTACTCTCACCAGAATGGATTTATACACATATATATCTCGCATCTTCAAAACAAGATACTCCAATGTTTATTACAACCAGACCACTTGTTATTTATATACTAAGTATAACCTTCATATTATGCACCATCTGGCATATCACCACCCGAAAAATATATAAATAAGTGTTTTTGAGAATCTCATTTTATACTTATCTTCTATCTTATGAGAGTCTCATTTAATCAGAGTATATAAACCCCATTCGATATTTACTTTATTAGAAAGTCCCCGTGGGGGACTAAATAGAAAAAAAGGAGGAAAAAAAAGATGCAAAACAAAGCGTTAGGAACTGTGGTTGTAGCTCTCGCTATTGGATGCCTAATAGGTTTCGGTGGCGGGTATTACTATATGCAACCGCAGGTAAAAGATGCCTTCTCACAAGGAATGGCATATCAGGCAAGTATCGCACCGCAAACATACTACACAGAACGAGCAGATTTGGACTTTTCATGGGCTTCAGATGACAACGATTTTGACCATTCTTCAACAGTAGATGCAAATGGAAATGTAGCATCAGATACTACAGATGATGCAACATTGTATATAGAAAACAGTGATGATATGGATGTATCATCGTTGTATATCACTCTGGTTGACCCCACAACTGGCAACTACGGGATAGATGAATTACTCGATGATGCCCTTGATGATGTGAATATCTATTTCTCATATGGTGGTTTGAATAAACTCTATCTGTTGAAAGAGGGAGAATATATATCTGGTGGTCGTAACCTTGGAGAACTACCTGCTGGCTCAGAAATAGAGTTAACCATTACAGTAGAATTCCTTGAGCACAGCAATGAACAGTTCCCAGATGGAAAAACACTTGATTGTAATTTATACATCTGGCAACCAGATGCAAACCACGTCGATGAAGTCTCCTTCACGATAAGCACTTAAACTTAGAAAGATATTTCTTATCTTTCTAATATTTTTTGGAGGTGCTTAGCCGTGAAACGACTCATCCTTGTGGGATTACTCCTCTTGGCAGTTGCGTTAGCGGTAGCCCCCACTACATCAGCATATTCAGATACTGATAGACGAGTAATCAGATTTGATGGTGGAACATTTGATATAAATGCGGATTTAATTGTAGCAAACGGAACAACAGATGGAACACATTGGACAGCATCAGATTATTTACCAGCAAAACTCGGAGATTTTGACACATCAGCATCATACATCAAAATTCATGCTATCGAAGATATTACATTTTCACTCACTGTAAATAGTGTTTCTATCGCAACATCAGCAACATTAACAAGTGGAAATGATAAATCCTATAACTTCTCAACCATCATCTCAGCAGGAGTAAGTAGTGATGCAACAGAATACAACATAGACTTAACAGTAAATAATTCCAACTGGGAAAGTTCAGTAAGGTTAGTAGCAGATGATGCAGATGTAAATCCATATTTCTTTAACAAACATGTAACATTTGCTGAAAAAGATGTCAATACACCTAAAGTAAGCGGCATCTGGAAAGTAAATGATACAATAACAAACGATATGGATGTTGACTTCACCGACACTAATTTCAAAATCAGATACCCAGGTCAATGTGTTGCAGATAATCCAAATACATTCCCTTGGAATAACACTGATTTCACAGATGGCACAACATTATACATTAACTATCAAAAATATGGACCTGCTACCACTAAAGAGAATATAGATTTCACAGCAGAATATGGACAAGTAACTCTCTCATTTGAATCAGATGATGAACTCGATGATGCAGATTGGACCATTAAAACAGAAGACCCATATTGGGAAAACGCATTTGATGGTTTAGATTTCGACTCTCTCATAATAACAGTAAATGGACATGAACTCGATGAAGACGATTACAGTCAAGGAAGTATAGATATAGAGAACATAGATATTGAACAAGGCGATAACGACATTATCTTTAGCTGGACACCTGCAGGGGGCGGAGTTACACCAACAACCACACCAACTACACCAACTACACCAGTAATTACATTAGATACCGAATATGGTGGTGTCCCACTCTGGGCGATATTAGCCATTGGTGCAGTTATAGTGATAGCCGCAATCGCAATAATCAAGATAGAGAAAAAATAAAACTCTCTCTTTTTTTATTTTTTTAATATTTTTTGTATACGTTAATGTCATAATGGTTTTATAGTTTCTAACGATTAATATTTTAAAGATATATATTGAAGGGATTACTTATGCAAAAAACCAAGAAAAAACTAATTATAATAGGTATTTCGTTAATTATCATCGCAATAATTTTACAAAGCATAGGAGTATTAACTATTAAACCACAATATGATACTACTTTTGGAACAGGTCAAGCTATTGATACTAAAAGTAAAAATTATGAAGTAAAAGCAAAAGGTAATGCAGAAGGTAAAACCTTTTTATGGTGTAAAAACGATAGAGATGAATGGCTTGGTGGGGAACTCCTCGACAGCAGTAGATATATTGTTTCATGGATGCCAGATGAATATAGTGTTGCTATAACAGCACAATGCCAAGCTGATTTTTCAGCCTTATATCAAAAAGCAGAATGTGGCAATGTCCTCTGGATTAAATTATATGCTACTGTTCCAAATGTCTTGTTTAGTTATTACTACTGGGTTGTAGACTACTATGATATATACAACAATAAAAAAACCATTATGAATGGAAAATTAGATACATCAAATTGGTTTAACAATCAGATGATTAAACTCATTCGTGGTAAACCACGTAATTATTTTACAAACCGTGGGGATTTATATACTGGTGATGGAGACCCTGGTTTTGATAGAAATGGAGCTTTAAAAGATGTTAGTTGGAGCACATGGACCAAATCCTCAACGTATCCTCTTACAACGGATACTCTTGTATTCAGATTAATTGGGAATAGAGTAGGAAAAATACATGTTTCTTGTTATTTCCATGTCGCTTTCCGTAAAAATTCAAACAACGACTATAATTTCTGGGAAACAGATAAATGGTGTCAATGGGATTGGATGACTGATGATGTCCTTGTTTCAGAGGATTGGGCATATCTCCCATCTGGACGAGGGGCTGTAAGAATAGAATCTACAAGTGCGATTGGAACTAAAGGGTCTGATACAGCAGATGGAACAGGTGTAATCTATACAAAATATGTTTTTGAAGAAAACTCTGAAGTTCAAATTTCTGTAGATACTGGTTATTCTGGTTTATCTCTTGAACCAAATCAAGATACTCAATTACCAACAGGGGGATATGGAGACCCGTGGGAAGTAGCGATATATAACCAATATGGTGAAAAAGTATGGTCTCAAAGATTGGGAGATGGATTAAAAGGTTGGACATATAAATACAAGATACCACCTGGTTCATTTGTTAAAGGAGGTCAAAACGAATGGAAAGTAGTCCTCAGTAATACTTTATTTGACCAATCTGAAACAAGATATTTTGTGGTTGATAGCCTTGAAAAGATTCCAGGCAAGGTAGATTTACATGTTGATAAAGCATCATTCAATCAATGGGACCAAGTATATGTTGAAATGATAGCAGAGGCTAACCCTGAAGGAACAGGGCAAATAAGTTATTTCAGATTCTGGGCTAAATACGATAGTGAATATAGCACAAGTTATGCGGTATTCCCATTAAATCTACCAGCTCAAGGAACTGGAAACACATATCGAGCAACATATAATTTCCAAGTTACAAAAGGAGATAAAGATGTAGTATTATTAGCACAAGCTTTTGACAAAGATGGTAGAGCAGGTCCAGAAAGTAAAAAAACAATATTGGTTGAACAAAAAATACCAGAACCAGTAGTCCCAGGTCCAGGAGAACATATATGCTGGAAGTGTGTAGGTAACACAGCAATAGCTAAAACTTTCCCCGATTCAGTTAAATGTGGTGAAGGAACAGCAAGCGACTACCCATATAATGAAAAACCAAATTGTGGTGGAGAACTAATTTCAGCAAATAATATGTGGTTAATAGGTGCCTTTATTGGAATAATCGCTATTGGTATTGTTTCATATATATTCATTAGTGGAAAAAGACCAACATTTCTAAGGAAATTGCCGAGAAGACGAAGGCGGGAGGAGTATTAAATAAAAATGGATAAACAACAGAAGAAAGTAGTAAAAATTTTAATAATCTGCTTTCTTCTAATTGGCGGAATCTTATTCATTGTAAAAAACCCAAATATTAACCCACAGGTAACTATAGATGCATCAGCGAACCATTATCAAGCAACAGGCTCATATATGATGAAAGATAAATGGGCGATAAGAGGAGTAGGCGAAGCATTTGATTCAACGACGTATACAACTGGCTGGTGGAAAAAAGAATTCGCCAGTCTTAAAAAAGATGCTTATGGTTTTTCATCTGAAAAAATTATTTTAGGCGGAGCAATAGATATGCAAAATTATTTCTGGGAAAAAAC
>CAZTVD010000036.1:0-5691 GCA_964616955.1 Candidatus Woesearchaeota archaeon | reverse complement strand
TAGTTTTTCCTATGCCATTTGGACCTATGCATCCAACCATTTCAGAAATCATTATTTTGGCGGGGTTTATCTTTAAATGAAACTTGCCAATTTTTTTCTCTATCTCCCCCCACTCATATAATCTTTCTTTTGAAATTTCCCTGTGTGAGGATTTTTTTATAAATTTAAGTGGCTCTTTTCTGAATTTTATGTTTTCTGCACTCAAATAACCATCAATATAAGAATTTATGCCCTCTTTATTGGACATTGGCGAGGAAACAATGCCATAAACAGAGGGTGTTCCGAACACAACATGAACAAAATCAGTCAGATAATCAAGTATGATTAAGTCATGTTCCACAACAAGGGTCATTTTTTCTTTTGTGAATTTTCTTATTGCTTTTGCAGCATTCAGCCTTTGTTTTATGTCCAAATATGAGGTGGGCTCATCAAATATGTACAAATCCGCTTCTTTCATGAGTGCTGCTGCTATTGCAACCCTCTGCAATTCCCCTCCTGACAATTGAGAGGGTGTTTTTTCAAGGGCTGTTTCAATACCAAGTTCTTTGATTAATTCCCCCTTTATTCCCCTTTCATCTGCTTTTTTGAGGAGTTTGCTTATCTTGTCCTCAAAAACATCCGGAATCCTGTCAATATTCTGCGGTTTGAAAGATATTTTTATTTTTCCAGAATAAAGCATGTTGAAATATTTTTGATTTTCTGTTCCTGAAAAATGTTTTATAACCCTTTCCTTGTCCTCTTTTTCTCCAAAATTTGGGATTATAGCTCCAGAAAGGATTTTGAGTATTGTTGTTTTTCCTGCACCATTTGGACCAACTATGCCCACAATAGAATTTTTTTTTGGAATGGGCAAATTAAAAATCCTGAAGCCATTTTTGCCGTATTGGTGGATTGGGTAATCTTTTTGTTCTGGAAGATTTATTATTTCTATTGCTCCAAAAGGGCATTTTTTAACACAGATTCCGCACCCAATGCATGTTTCCTCATCAATATATGCCCTTTCTTTTATTTTTATGGTTTCTACTCCTGCCCTGTTTTTTGGGCAGAACCTCATGCATTCATAGTTGCATCTTTTTGGGTTGCACCTTTTTTTGTTTATAACAGCAATTCTCATTATTTGTTTAATAAAATGGTTTGTTTAAAAACATATTTTTATCCAAAAAATTGTGTGCAATAATATGTTTTTTATATGCTGTTTTTCTTTTTTCCATATGCTTATTGGCATAGTTGGCAAGCCGAATGTTGGAAAAAGCACTTTTTTCAAAGCACTCACCCTGGCTGATGTAGAAATTGCCTCAAGGCCATTCACAACAATAAAGCCTAATAGGGGCATGGCTTATGTGAGAATTGATTGTCCTGAAAAGGATTTTGGAAAAAAATGCAACCCCCGCAATTCTTTTTGCATTAATGGAAACAGGTTTGTGCCAGTGGAAATAATGGATGTAGCAGGTCTTGTGCCTGGCGCCCACAAGGGAAGGGGTTTGGGAAATAAGTTTCTTGATGATTTGAGGCAGGCAGATGCTTTCATACATATAATTGATTTATCTGGAAGGACTGATGAAGAAGGTAATCCCACCACCAATTATAACCCCTTGAATGATATAAAGTTCCTTGAAAACGAACTCGATAAATGGTTTTTCAGCATTATTGAGAAAAACTGGGATACTTTTGTGAGGAGAACTATGATAAAAAAAGGAGATTTTGCAAAAGAACTTGCTGAGATAATGAGCGGGTTGGGCATAAAATATGAGCATGTTTTGGGTGCAATTTCCTCCCTTGGTCTGAGAAAAGAAGACCTTTCTTCTATTGACAGGAACAAAATTTTTGAATTGTCCTCTGAACTCAGGAGAATATCCAAACCAATGCTCATTGTTGCAAACAAAGCAGACATTAAAGGCGCTGATGAAAACCTGAGATTTCTTGAAAATTACGAAGTGGTTGTTTGTTCTGCAGATATTGAACTTGCTCTTAAAGAGGCATCTGAAAAAAACATCATATCCTACATACCCGGCAATAATGATTTTGAAATCAAATCAGAAGTTAATGATGTTCAAAAGAAGGCATTGGAATTTATGAGGGATTTTTTGCATAAAAATAATGGAAGCGGTGTTCAAAGGGCAATTAACAAAATTGTTCTGGACATACTTGGGTATATTGTTGTTTTTCCTGTTGAGGATGAGAACAAGCTTACTGACAAAAAAGGGAATGTGTTGCCAGATGCCTTTCTTCTACCAAAAGGTTCAAAAGCAATTGATTTGGCATATGCTGTTCATACAGACATAGGAAATAATTTCGTGCGCGCAGTGGATTGCAGGACAAAAAGGGGTATTGGAAGGGATTATTTGCTGAAAATGGGGGATGTCATAAAAATATATTCCACTCATTGATCCCTCCATAATTTTGCAACAAATAATGTTTCAAAAAAGAAGCCCTGTTTCTTGAGTATTTTTACCTTATAACCAATTTTTTTTGCAATTCTTTTTATATCCCCTGTTCTTGAGCTGAACACAATATAAATCCTTCCCTGTTTTTCAAGGTGTTTTTTTGCTTGTTGCAGAAATTTTTCTATTGTTTCCCACCCCTCTTTTCCTCCAATTGTTGCTCTATCCATCCATTTTTCTGTTTTTACATCCATTGGGAGATAGGGGGGATTGAAAATTATAATGTCGAATTTTCCGTTTATTTTTTCAAATAAATCAGATTTTATGGCTTTTAGCCCCATTTCTTTTGCTTTTTTGACAGAATGCGGGTTTATGTCTGTAACAATAACTTGGCCTTTTCCCTTCAGCCATCTTCCAATTAAGCCAGACCCAGTGCCTATTTCTATAATTTTTCCGCCTATTTCTTCTTTTTTCAGCACATCCAGCAATAAAAAGGTATCTTCTGACGCTGGATATATCCATTTCATGGTAATAATTATAAATGATATGCTTTTTATGTTTTTAAAATGAAAAAAGAAGTTCTTGTGTGCAGGATAACTTTGAATAAAAACACAATAGCCAGGTTGTTGGCTTCTGTGAGGTCAAAATATGGGAAACATCTTGTGGGGTTCAGCCAGAACGGCGGATTTAACATCTTTTTTTCAAAGGACATTCTTAAAAAAACAGATTATTACTCCCTTCTGTCCGAACTTTCTGCTTTTGGAAAATTAAATAAAGTTTGTATGGAAGAAGTGGATTTAGAGGTTCTTCTGGCAGAAATCAGAAGCTTTTCTTATTTTGCCAGCATAAAATATTAAATAAAGAGCTTTTTACATCTTTTTATGGGTGCTATAATAAAAAAGCTCATTGGGAAAAAAGTCATTCTTGGGCCTCTTTTGAAAAAGAATCTTGAAAAATACGTTCATTGGCTCAATGATATGGAAGTTAGCCATTATTTGACAATTGCACCCATTAACCTCACAATGGAAAATGAAAGTGAGTGGTATGAAAAAGTTGTTTCAGACAGGAGCAAAATAGTGTTTTCAATTTATGACAGGAAAAAAGAAATTCTTATTGGAAATGTGTCTCTGGAAAATATAAACCATTTGGACAGGAGCGCTGAGCTTGGCATTTTCATAGGATATAAAAAATATTGGGGAAGGGGATATGGCAGTGAAGCAATAGAACTAATACTCGATTTTGGTTTCAATGTGCTCAATTTGAACAGCATTTTTCTGAAAGTATATTCCTACAATAAAAGAGCCATAAAATCCTATGAAAAAATTGGATTTAAACATGCGGGTATTTTGAGGCAGGCAAAGATTTTCTGTGGAAAGAAATATGATGTTGTAATTATGGATATTCTTGCAAGCGAATTCAAAGGGCATTATATAGAGGAAATCATGAAAAAATCCAGATAAGTTTTTAAAACACCCATTTATTTCATTTTTATGAAAATTTCAGATATAAGGTACGGAACAAGGGACATAGCAATTACAGCAAAAGTTGTTGAAATGGGCGATATAAGGGAAGTAAAAACAAAGTTTGGACCAACAACAGTTCTCAATGCAGTTATTGAGGATGAGACAGGACAGATAAAAATGACTCTATGGGGAGACCAGATAGATAAGGTGAGGAAGGGCGATGTAATTTCAGTGGAGGGCGGTTATGTCCGGGAATTTAATGGCGAACTTTTTTTGAACATAGGCAGAAACGGAAAAATTGAAACAAAAGAACAGGTATGATAAATTTTACCATAATCATTATATCTATTCTTTTTGGTTATTTGATATACAAGCCCACAAAAAAAGAGCTTTCTGGGAGGGAGTATATGCTTTTTGCTGCAAGAAACATAACCCTTTTATTGATATCTGCTTATATAATATACCAAAATATTATTTTGACAGGAGCAGTTTTTTTTGTTTTTGGATATCTGTGTGGGGAAGAAAAATATTCAGAATATATAAACCAGTTTGTTCAGGGCATTGTTGCTTTTCTTTTTCCCGGGGTTTTTGTTCCTGTTAAAATTCTTGAAGGAACTTATTTCAGGTTTAAGGCGTTTTATCTTCTTTTTTTCTCTTATTTCCTTACTTACTTTATACCGAATAGTTTTTTAGTTTATTCTGCATATGTTCTTGCGGGGTTGAGCGTTTTCAATGTCCATAGGGGTGCAAAAAAATGGAAAAACTTGTTGATATACTTGTCAGAACAAATTCAAAAAAACAGGACATAGAAAAGCTTGGGGAGGATAAGTTCAAGGTTTTTTTGAAAAGCAAGCCAGAAAAGGGGAAAGCAAACAAAGAATTAATAGAGATTCTGAGCAGGTTTTTTGGTGTTTATAAGGAGAGAATAGAGATTATTTCTGGAAAAACAGGCAGGAAAAAAAGGATAAGGGTAAAATTATATTAGGTTTGTTGGATGTTATTCCTGATTTAAACAGCTGGATTATCCCTGTTTCTTATTTTTTCTTTGATTTCTTTGATAAATTCACTGGGCTTGATATTGTATCTTGTTTTGTTGCTTCTGTCCCTTATTGCTATTGTTTTTTTCTCCTCTTCTTTGTCCCCAACTATTATTATATAAGGTATTTTCCTGTTTTTTGTAGCATCCCTTATTTTGTATTGCAGTGTATTTTGGGACTCGTTCAGTTCAACCCTTATTCCATTTTTTCTCAATTCACTCTTTATTTTTCTTGCATATCCCAGATTTCTGTCTGTTATTGGGAGGATTATTGCCTGTATGGGAGACAGCCATACTGGAAATTTTCCCGCATAATGCTCTATTATGACTCCCATAAACCTTTCAATAGAGCCGAGAATGGCACAATGCACTATCACTGGTCTTTCCCTTCCTTTGTCTGTTATGTATTCCATTTCAAATCTCTCTGGCATGAAGAAATCCAATTGTATTGTGCTCAATTGCCACTTTCTCCCTATTGCATCTTTTGCATATATGTCTATTTTTGGTCCATAAAAAGCCCCCTCCCCCTCTTCAATTGCATAATTTATTCTGTTTTTTTCAAGACATCTCTTCAGGAGATGCTGTGCTTAAAACAAAGCTTCCTAAGAAGGTAGAGTCAGAACTTATTAATTTAATTAAAGAGAGGATAAAACCTAAAGAAGTTATGCTAACAGCAGAGTTTTCTATATCTTCTACATTGCCTGATGGCGTAGAAGTAATAAGAAGCTTATTTACAACATTAAAATCTAAATATTCTGACCAAAACGTTCATTTTCAGTACAATGGTGGAGGTAAGTATTCTGTTAGGGTT
>CAZTVD010000035.1:0-5695 GCA_964616955.1 Candidatus Woesearchaeota archaeon | reverse complement strand
ATAAAGAAAAACAATGTGAATTATTGTATGATGCGTTTATTGATGTTTCAGAAACTTGATGATTTTATAAACAGGGTTTTTAGCAAAAAAGCGGGGGAATTCCCCATTGAGGTAAAAAGATTATCTGGAGGGCCAAATAACATAATCAAAAAAATAAGTTTCAAAGTAAGAAAAAGAGATATATTTGCAATAGTTGGACCAAGCGGTTCGGGAAAAACAACCCTTATAAAAATAATTCTTGGGCTTTTCAAAAAAACAGAGGGTGAAATTAGGATTTATGGAAAATCTGTTGGTAAAATGAAAAGAAAAATGGGTTTTTGCCCACAAAACCACTCATTTTTTGATGAACTTACTGTTGCAGAGAACATAACTCTTTTTGGCTCGTTAAACGGCCTGTCAAAAAAAGAAAGTATGAAAAGGGGGGAGGAGTACCTGAAAGAACTTGAAATGGGGGAAAAAATGAATTATCTTGCAAAAAACCTCTCAGGTGGGCAGAAAACACGACTCAATATTATCTTATCTGTTCTACATAAACCCAAAATTGTTTTTCTTGATGAACCCTTTACAGGGCTGGATTACTACAACAGAAATCTATTGTGGGCTTTCATAAAAAAAATGAAAAAAAACGGAGCAACAATAATCCTTACAACCCATCTCCTTACAGAAGCACAAAAAAATTGCAACAGGATGCTTGTAATAAAAGAAGGAAAAAAATTTGTAATAGGTGATGTGGAAGACATACGGGAAAAAGTAGGGATTGATTACATCTATGAAGTAAAGTTTACAAGAATGAGCAAAAAACTGGAAAAACAGGTGGTAAGATATTGCGACATACACAAAATAGACATCCTATCAAAACAAATGGATGTATTCTGGTTTGGCATAAGTGAAGGTAAAAAAAGAAGATTGGAAATGCTTTTGAAAAGATTCAAACACAAGACCCTATCAATAAGGGAACCAGAGATAAATGACCTATTCCTCAAGGTGGTAGAAAAATGAAAATCAACATGCCTGACTTCAAATTAAAAAGCCTTTTGTTAAAGGAATATCTCCTTCTTTTAAGGAAAAAGAAGTTTTTGATAATGGTGCTTTCCCTTCCAATAATTTTTGGGATTCTATACCAAGCAAGCACAACAATGGAACCAGGAGTGAGTATAAAAGTGGGTGTATGTAACCTTGATGAAAGCGAACAATCATCAAAACTTGTGCAAGAACTGGGGGATGTTTTTTTGGTTATTCCTTATTCCGCACCATGTGAAGAAAATCTGGCACAGGGAGTGAGAAAAAAAGAAATTTTTTTGGGCCTTATGATACCCTATGATTTTTTTGAAAAATTGTCCTCTCTGAACAAATCAAACATTTACATTTATTACGACAATTCCAACCCGATTTTGTCCAACTATCTTGACTTTTTTTTCCAACTTGGGCTAAAAAATTATGAAAATGCCCTTATGAGGAGTGCAGGAGAATTCATAAAAGATGAAACAAGCAAGGTTGATTTGGTATTGTCAAGTGCCTACACCCTTCTCGATTCAATAAGATTTCTTGGTTCCGGCATAAATGGCGTTATTGAAAAAATTGAGGAGATGAAAACCCTCATGGATAAAGTAAAATCAGTGGATGTCAGTTTTGTTACAGAACCTGTTGTTGTCAACAAAGTGGGCGCATATGAATTAAAAAATGAAAAAGGGATAAGTGCAGCAATGATTTTTGCTATATTGTCCCTTTTTACTTCATTATTGCTTGTGTCAGCAAATATCCTGTCAGACAAAGAGAATAATTTTCTTTTAAGGTTAAATGTATCAAAAACATCATATTTCACCTATCTCTTATCAAAAATCATTTTCTTTGACTTTGTCTTATTGATACAATATCTCGCTGTTTTTCCCCTTTTCATTTCCCTTTCATGGACAAACATAGATATAGTTTCTCTTTTTCTTTCACTTTTCCTTGTTGCAAGCATTAATGTGCTTATGGGAACTCTAATAGGTTCAATAAGTGAAAACCAGGCAATGGCTGTATTAACCTCCTTGCTCCTGACATTGCCCTTCCTTTTCCTTTCAGGCATGTTTTATCCAAGCGAATTATTCCCATTTCCTTTGAAATTTATATCAGACATATTTCCCCTTAGCAATGAAATTATTCTTTTAAAGCAATCAATGGCTTTTGGTTATCCCTTCTCATTGAATTCAGATGTTGTCAGAATAAATTTGCTTTATTTTTTTATTTTCTTTGTTGTATCATGGCTCATGTTAAAAAAACAAAGATAAATATATATTTAAGCCAATGCTATGAAGTTTAATGGAATATTTAAAAATCCTTGCAACAATAAAAACAGGCAAAAACAAAGAAACCATTTATAATGATTTGAAAGGAGAAACAAGGGGTGAAATTGCGCTTTCTGAGGTTTTTGAAGCGTTCCATATAAAAAACGAAGAACTGATAAAAAAGATATTGGAATCAAAAGTCATAAAAGACAATGGATTTATACAAATGCTCAGGGATTCTGTAAGATTCTCAGAAGAAATTAATAAAAAATTTCCAAGATACATTGTTTCCATAATTTTATTTGGTTCATGGGCAAGGGGGGAAGCAAAAAAAACAAGCGACTACGACCTTGCTGTTGTTATTGATGATACAGATTTAAGGGACATGACAAGAATTGAAGCAAAACAGCGGTTATTTGGCATAGTCAATACAACTGCAAGGAGAATAAACAAAAAATTTACTATTCAGGCATATTTGCTAACAGAATTCTGGGAATATTTAAAAAAAGCAAACCCCGTCATATTTACACTTTTGAGGGACGGGGTTCCTTTATATGACAAGGGTCTGTTCACTCCTTGGAAACTTCTTTTAAAAATGGGAAAAATAACACCCACGCCAGAGGCAATAGAAACTTTCATAAACTCTGCAAGGTTGCTTGACAGGCAAATTGAATCAAAACTAGAAGAGATAGTGGTGGAAAATATTTATTATTTGATGCTCAATCCCGCGCAGGCATTGCTGATGCTGGAAGGGGTTAATCCGCCTGTTTATTCTGAAACGCCGGGATTGCTCAGGAAACATTTTGTTTCAAAAAGATTAATGCCAAAAAAATATGCTGATTGGCTTGATGACATTATAAAAGACAGGAAAAGGACTGAACACGAAAAAATGGAAATAAGTGGAAAAATACTGGATAAACACTGGACAAGGGCAAAACAATACCTAAGTTTTATGGAAAAGCTCTTTGACAAAATCAAAAAGCAAAAATCAAAGCAAATGGTTAGGGAAATTGAAAAAGCTTTTGAAAAATCTGTTAAAGAAACCCTGAAAGGCATGGGCATAAGCACAAAGGATGTATATAAAGGGTTTAGGGAGCATATTATAAGAAAAGGGCTTGTTCCAAAAAATTATCTTGAATTTTTGGCTTATCTGAAATCCCTCAAAAAAGCCACAACAACAGGGAGGATTATTACAGAAGTTGAATTAAAAAAAGCAAAAGAAGAGGCAAATAACCTGTTTAATCTTCTTACGAATATTGTTGAAAAAAGGAAAATAAAGCCGGGGAAGCCAATAAAATTTGTTGCAGGGAGGATGCAGGGGGAATTGTGGATATTCAAAAACAAAATTTTTATTATAACTGATTTAAAGCATCCTGAAAAAGGCATTTTTTCAGGAAATTTGAAAAAAGATGGTTCATTTAGCACAATCAAAAAATCAGACATTCTGAAACTCAATCAAGAAAGAAAAAAACACAGAGGTGAAGTTTTTCTTAGGGAAAAAACCCTGGAATCCCTTGCTGAATTTTTAGGGAAAGAGATAAAAATCATAATCTAATAACACAACAAATTTAAAAATAGTTCTAATTTTAGAGCAACATGAAATCATTAAAATTTTGGGACCCTTTGCCCGATTTAATTTTAAAGGGTGAAAAAACAGTTACTTGGAGAGTCAATGACGAGAAAAATATAGAAAAAAATGATAGGATTTTGTTGTGTAGGAAGGACGGGACTATATTCGCTAAGGCAGTGGTTGTTAAAGTTAAAAAAACAAAGTTCAAATATCTAAATCTTAAAAGTAAGGGTCACGAAAAATTTTCTTCAAAACAAAATATGTATAAAAAATACTCTGAATATTATGGATTTCCAGTTGTTCCCGAC
The DNA here is from genome assembly GCA_964616955.1 of Candidatus Woesearchaeota archaeon. GTDB lineage: Archaea > Nanobdellota > Nanobdellia > B33-G15 > B33-G15 > CAZTVD01. The sequence continues at coordinate 1,550 of CAZTVD010000035.1, read as the reverse complement.
ACACCTGTCAAAATTATAACATTTAAACTTGTCAAGGATAATTAAAATTGACTGATTCAAGAATAACAAATTATTAAAATCTGTCAATATGTTCTTTTTTCATGCCGGGGTAGCCAAGCGGTCCAAGGCGCCAGCCTGGAGAGCTGGTGAGCGTTTGCTCTCCTGGGTTCGAAGAAGCTTTTCTTTGGAAAAGAAAACCTTCACCAAAAGAAAAGCTCCGAAAGTCCCAGCCCCGGCGTTTTTTATGTCAGATTATAACAAGTATGGCTCCAACAACCATTGCAATAACACCTGCAATTACTTTCCAATCAAATTTTTCTCCAAGGAACAACAAAGAAAAAACCAAGACCATCACAATGCTCAACCTGTCTATGGAAGCAACTCTTGTTGCATCCCCTCTTTGAAGAGCAAAAAAATAGAATATCCATGATATTGCCCCAGCAATCCCAGCAAGGATTATGTAAAAAAGTGCATTCCTGTTAATTGAGGAGAAATTTAATTTTCCGCTGAAAAAAGCAAATCCCGCAAGAAAAGCAAACATAATGCCCGCCCTCACAAAAGAAGCAACACCGGGGTCAACATCAGCCAAGCCTATTTTTCCAAAAATTGTTACAAGAGAAGCAGTAAATGCTGACAAAACAGCAAAAACAAGCCATTCCATAACCAAAACAAATAATGCACTAATAATAAGTTTTTGGTATAAAGAAAACTTTTAATAAAACAAACCATTGGACAATTCAATGGAAACAGACGAAAACAAACTTGTATTCAAATTCATCATATTCCTGCTTTTATGGGCAATCATATCCACCATTGGATTCAACTTGAAAATAACAAACAACTCAGAAAAAACAATTTCAGTGCAAGGCCAGGGTTCTGTTTTTGTCATGCCGGACAAGGCAGAGATATATGTTTATGTAAAAACAGAAGGAAAAAATGCAACACAGGTTCAGGAAGAAAATGCGGAGACAATGGACAGGGTGATGAAAGCAGTAAGGGGGAATATATCAACATATTCTTATTATTTAAGCCCAAAGACAGCATGGAACGAAAGCACCGGGGAAAATTACATTTATGGCTATTCTCTCACACATACTATCAAAATAATCACTCTCAATATATCTGATGTGGGAAACATAATTGATAGTGCCATAAAAGCTGGTGCAAATGGGGTGAATTACGTGAACTTTTTGCTCAGTGACGAAAAAGAAAAACAGGCATACGGCACAGCACTTGAAAAAGCAGCAAAAGAAGCAAAAGAAAAGGCATTATCAATTGCAGAATCCGCTGGAACAAACATAATTGGAATAAAGCAGATAACAGAATCAAGAACATATTACAGCCCCCTTCGCATGGAAGCAGGAAGCACATCAATAAATCCAACAGAAATAGAAATTTCAGCAGAAATCTCAGCAGATTATCTTATTTCCTCATATTGATTCTGCAAGTCCCTATTTGTTTTTAGTAAACAGCATATCATGCACTTTCAGCATTTTCCAAAGAAAGTTAAATGAAATGTTTTAATCTTCCCCTGCTTTTGCTTTTTTTGA
>CAZTVD010000034.1:0-5998 GCA_964616955.1 Candidatus Woesearchaeota archaeon | reverse complement strand
ATCAATTTTTATTATTGTTTTATCTGCTATTTTGTCCACTGCTTTTTCAAGATCTTTTTTTGTTGCAAAATCTCCCTTTTCTTTCTTTGACAAAGTTTCAACCATTTTTTCAAGAACATCCAAACGGGTGGAGAATTCCTTTTTCAGGGATTCGAGGTTTGATTCAAATTCAGCAACCTTTTTGTCAATCATTGTTGCAATTATTGCAGCAACTTTTTTTGTGTCAGGGTCCATAATTTTTAAATTCCCCGCTTTAATTTAAAGATTTGGATAAATTGAATAAAACATATTAAAACTTGCATTAAGAAACATTTTAATTTGAATTTAAAATAATGAATCTAATGAATAAAGAGGAAAAAGAGAAGATTCTTGTATCAAGGGGTTTTATTGTTGGCCCCTCCCCTGAAATTTACGGTGGGGTGGGTGGATTTTATAGTTTTGGTCCAATGGGGAAAATAGTCAAAAACAACATAGAAAACATAGCGAGAAAAATTTTCAAAAAACATGGGTTCTACGAAGTGGAATGCCCAACAATAATGCCAGAAATTGTGTGGAAAGCCTCTGGACACCTTGACAGATTTGTAGATATGATGGTGATATGTAAAAAATGTGGGGCAAAATTCAAGGAAGAAGTGGGAAAAAAATGCCCTTTATGCGGGGGGGAATTTGAAAAACCGGTGGAATACAATTTGATGATGAAAACAAAAGTGGGCACAGACAAGCAGATGTTTTTAAGACCAGAAACAGCAACAACAACATATCTCCTTTTCCCAAGGCTTTTTAATTTTTTCAGGAAAAAAATGCCCATAAAAGTATTTCAGATAGGGAAGGCATACAGAAACGAGATAAGCCCGAGGCAGGGTGTTCTGAGATTGAGGGAATTTACACAAATGGAAGCACAGATGTTCATACTCCCTGAAAATGAAATAAATTTCCCAGAATATGAAAAGATAAAAAAAGAAATGCTTCCGTTTCTCCCCTCTAACTCGAAAAAAACCATCAATACATCCCTTGAACAGGCATTAAAAAACAAATACATAAAAAAACCTGCTTTTGCATGGTGCCTTTATGTTGCATACGAAATAATGAAAGAAATTGGGCTGAATATCAGGTTCAGACAGCACAAAAAAGATGAAATGGCCCATTATGCAGATGATGCCTGGGATATTGAGGCAAAAATCAATAACAACTGGGTGGAGCTTTGCGGGGTTCATGACAGAACAAATTATGACCTGAAAAGGCATTCTGAATTCTCAAAAAAGAAAATAAAAGTAAATGGGAAAATACCAAATGTGCTTGAAATAGCATTTGGTGTGGAAAGAATGTTGTATGCAGTATTGATTAATTCACTTGGGGAAGACAAAAGGGGGAACCTAATGAGAATCCCTAAAAAGCTATCCCCCTATGAAGCGGCTGTTTTTCCCCTTCTGAACAACAAGGAGATGGAGGAAATAGCCAAAGAAGTTTATGAAATGCTTTATCCCCATTTCAGGGTTTTCTATGATTCATCCGGCTCAATAGGAAGGAGATACAGGAGGCAGGATGAGATAGGAACACCATACTGCATAACAATAGACCACCAGACAATTGAGGACAAAACAGTAACAATAAGGGAAAGGGACAGCATGAAACAGAGGAGATATAAAATAAATGAACTCAAAGATGTTTTAAATAAGAAATTATTTGATGCAACATGGACAAAACCATATCCTCTTTAACAAAAATAGAAATAGAGGTTTTAAAAAGTATAAAAAAAGAGAGCGACAGCAACAAAATCCAGGAAATTACTGGAATGGAAAACATAGAGGTCATGAGAGCCCTCTCATGGCTTGAATCAAAATCACTTATAAAGACAAAACCAGAAGTCAAGGAAATTGCTGAACTGACAAAAACAGGAAAAATCTATTTGAAAACAGGTCTTCCAGAAGACAGGACACTTTCTGCACTTTATCAAAAAGGGGAGATGACCCCAGAAGAAATCATGAAAATTGCACTTCTGGACAATACTGAATTCAGGGCAGCAATTGGCTTATTGAGAAAAAAGGGTATAATTGGGTTTTCAAACGGGAAAATAAAACTTCTGGAAAAAAAAGCAATAAAAAACCCATTGATGGAATTGCTGAAAAAAGCACCATTTGAAATAAAGAAAAAAAACGAAAACCTGATTGAATTAAAAAAAAGGGGCATTTTGAGTTTTGAGATAAAAACAACAAAAAAAGTTTTTCTAACAAAAAAAGGGGAAAAAATAAAATCACAATTAAAAAAAATGGAAGTTATAGACAGGATAACCCCCTCAATAATAAGAAAAAAGAAGTGGGTAGGAAAAATAATAAGAAGGTATAATGTTGAGGCTGAAGTCCCAAAAATGTATATTGGAAAAAAACACCCCTATCTCTCTTTTATTGATGAGATAAAATACAAATTAGTGGGAATGGGATTTAAGGAGATGGATGGACCTATAATAGAGAGCAATTTCTGGAATTGCGATGCCCTTTTCATGCCGCAGAATCATCCCGCAAGGGGGATTCATGACATTTATTTTGTAAAAGAGCCGAAATATGGTGATATAGACGAAAAAATGATGAAAAGAGTAAAGAAAGAACATGAAATTGGGTGGAGGTATAGATATTCGGAAATGGAAGCAAAAAGGCTCATTTTGAGGAGCCAGGGAACAGCAATTTCAGCAAGAATGCTGGCAAATCCAGAATTGGAAATACCAGGAAAATATTTCTCAATAGCAAGAGTTTTCAGACCTGACACAATTGACTGGAAACACCTCACAGAATTCAACCAGATGGAAGGGATTATTCTCGGCAAGGGCCTAAACATAAAAAGCCTTCTTGGAATTTTGAAAGTATTTGCAAAACAAATACTCGGGGCAAAAAAATACAGGTTCAAACCAGACTATTACCCGTTCACTGAGCCAAGCATAGAATTGTCAGTATATATGGAGGGAAGAGGCTGGGTGGAATTGGGCGGGTCAGGAATATTCAGACCAGAGGTCACAGAGCCATTTGGAATAGACGTGCCTGTTATTGCATGGGGGCTTGGGATTGACAGGTTTTATATGATAAAGAACAATGTAGATGATATAAGAAAAATCTTTAGCACAGACCTCGGATGGATAAGGAGGAACGCCTGATGCCAACAATAAAAGTTTCAAAAAAAGAGCTAAAAAAGCACACAAAAGGAGATTTGGATGAAATCCTTTCAGTATTCAAAGCAGAAATTGAGAGGGAAGAGGGGGATGAATTATACGTAGAAATAAAAGATTCTAACAGACCAGACCTGTTTTCAACAAGCGGTCTCATAAGGGCAATAAATGTGTATATGAAGTCAAAAACAACAAACTACCCATTGAAGGGTTTTGGTGTCAAGATAATAAAAAAGAAGGTGGAATCAAGACCGCACATTGCTGCGTGTGTTGTAAAAAATGTGAAGCTCAATGCACAGAGAATAAAGGAAATTATGCATCTACAGGAAGTTCTTGATAAAACAATTGGGAGGAACAGGGAAAGAACATCCATTGGTCTTTATGATTTTAACAAGATTAAGCCACCAGTCATATACAAAACAACAAAAAGCCATGAAAATGCTTTCATACCACTTAATTCAGAAAAAAAGATGACACCTGCCGAAATACTGGAATACCATGAAAAAGGAAAAGAATACGGATATATTGTAAAAAACAAGGTTCTGCCCATTTTTGTTGATTCAAAAAACAATGTATTGAGTTTTCCGCCAATAATAAATTCAAATGATATAGGAAAAATAACTGAAAAAACAAAAAATATTCTGGTGGAAGTAACGGGCACAGATGAAAAAAGTGTTGAACAGGTCTTGAGGATTGTCTGCCTTGCTCTTGCAGACATGGGAGGTCAGGTTTATTACGGGGAACTCGGGACAAAAAAATTTCCTGAATTGCAAAGAAAGGAGCTTTCTTTCAGCCTTGTTAAACTTGGGGAGGTTGCGGGTGAAGATTTTGGGAATATAAAAGAATTGCTAAAAAAGATGGATTATGTTCTTGTAAAACAGGAGGGAAAAGAGATTATAGTAAAAGCGCCTGCATACAGAACAGACATAATCAGTGAGATAGACATTATTGAGGACATAATCATTGCAAGGGGTTATGATAAAATAAAACCAGAACCCCCATCAATAAGCACCATGGGTTCCTATAACCGGGATTACGAAAAAGTGAGGGAGAATATGCTTGGGGCTGGTTTTCAGGAGATACAAACATTCATATTGTGCAATCCAGAATTTTCAAGAAAAATAGGAATTGTTGGATTAACTCGTTTGGAAAACCCAATGAATGAGAATTATTCTGCACTCAGAAAGTCCCTCATCCCCGGCATACTTGATTTCCTCTCAAAAAACACCCACATCGAATATCCCCAAAAAATTTTTGAAATAGGGGATGTCATAATAAAAACCCAAAACAAAAAACATATGTGCGGAGCAATAAGCCACAGCAGCACTGACTTTACAGAAGGAAAAAGGGTCTTGGAAGCAATATTCAAAAATATCAAGTTCAAAGAAAAGGACAAAAGCCCCTTCATAAAGGGCCGCTGTGCTGAGATAAATATAAACAGCAAAAAAGGCATAGTGGGGGAGGTGCATCCCGAATATCTTCTTTCAATTGGTATATATAACCCAGTGGTTATCTTTGAGGTAGAATTATGATTTACATAAAAGATGTGGAATTAAAGGAGAGGGCAAGAAGGATAAAGGAAAAATACCAATTGGACCATATCGACCTCCAAAGAGTTGTTTTTTTCAAAAGCAGAGGCACAAAATCAAAAAGAGTTATTGGGAGATGCTGGTCCCTGCCAAAAATTTGGCAACAGGCACTTAAAATAGATGCACATTATGCAATAGAGGTCATATCTGAAAGGTATGATACTCTCAATGAAAAGATGAAAGATGAAGTGATACTCCATGAACTCCTGCATATCCCAAAAGGTTTTGGTGGAGGTTTGAGGCACCACAAACAATTGAAAAAAGCATTAGAGGAACTGAGATGAACCACTATAAAAAGGGCGCGCAGGCAGAAAGGAAAATGATTGAAATCCTGAGAAAAAAAGGGTTTGCCTGTGTAAGGGTGGCGGGTTCAGGAAGAGCCAGGTTTGAGCAACCAGACATAATAGCAAGCAACAGAAAAAGAACACTCTCAATTGAATGCAAACATGTAAATTCTGATGTGGTTTATATTCCAAAAGAGGAGTTAAATGCACTAATAAAATTCTCCAAAGATTTTGGGGCAGAACCAATTCTTGCTGTAAGATTCAAAAAAAAATGGGAATTCTGGAAGCTGAAAAAAGAAAAGAATGAGAAAAAATATATTGGATTCAAAAAAAACAGGGGGGAAAAAATTATCTGACCCAGCCTTCATCTATCTCTTTTATTTTATGTGGAAAAAAAATAACCTCTATAATTGCCCTTAAAAGAACAAAAACCCACAAAGAGGAAAACAAAATATTGTAAAGAACATAGTAAAAAGGTGAGGGATTCAGGTCAAGTTTTCTTGCTACGGGATAATATAGAATATTTGTGAGGATTACATTTAAAATAAAAAAATACAAGAGGAAATTTGGAAAAAAAAGAGATGGAAGGAACCAGAAGGGAAATGGCAAAAAGAGGAATAGCCATAAAAGAACGAAGAGTAATCTTCCTGAAAAAAAATCCTGCCTCAGGTCTGTCTTATTTTTCAAAAGCTGTATTGCTCCTGTGCCCCACCTTCTCCTCTGTTCAAAATCGCTTTTGCTCTCCAAACTTGTCAAAATTTTCAAATCTTTCATAAAACAATAGGTATGGTCTTTTGTTGCTCTCAACCCAAACTCCGCATCTTCAAGAAGAAGATTGTTAAAACCGCCAAGTTGAATGAAAACATTTTTTTTAATGCCAAAAGCAGAGCCATTTATTGGTTTTGGACCAGCATAGTGTGAAAGGAAATAAGAACCAATAACAGTGACGTTCATCTCCTCATGCTTGATTT
>CAZTVD010000033.1:3713-6019 GCA_964616955.1 Candidatus Woesearchaeota archaeon | reverse complement strand
TAACATCACCATCGGATTGCACTGTAAAAATAGATGACATGGTGAAACAAGCACAGAATGGAAAAATTGTTTTTAAAGTAGAAAAAGGAAGACATACCATCAGTGTATCAAAAATGTTTTATCAAACAGTAAATAAAACAATAAATGTAGATACTGATATATATCTTAGTTTTAACCTCAGATATGTTGGTAAACAACCATCATCATCAGTCCCATCTCAACCTGTTAAAGAACCTGAAAGCATTTCATATCTGCCGATATTGTTGATTACCATCGCTATTGGAATATTTATTGAAATATGGTATTTACTGGTGGTGAAAAAACATGAAAACTAAACAAATAATAATCGCAATTGCTATAATATCAATACTTGTAATATTGTTTACATCATCATCTCAGATATTTCCAATGTATTCTGATTATCAAATTGAAGTATATTACTGTGGCAGTTGGCATACACCAGGGACTTTACCTAATGGAACAGCGTTATATGGTGTGCGTTTAACGGGATTTTGGGGTGATAATGCAAATACTTTTAAAACAGAAGTGATTTCCCCAAGTAGAAAAACAGTTTTTACAGGTGGAAAACAATCTACAGCCACTATACGACTTAATGAAATAGGGCGCTGGGAAATAAAAGGAACATCAATGTATTGTTATGTTGACTCAGATGGCAGTAGAGCATGTTCGATTCGTGCAGTAACTTCAATATTTATGTCCGTGGAACAGGCGACATTATCTGTCAAAACATATCCTTCCGCAACTGTTTCAGTAAATAACCAAATTAAAACATCAAATTCTAAAGGATATGCTGTTTTTAACGAAGGACTCATTGCCACTCAGAGATACACTGTGAAAGTAAGTAAAGCAGGATACATAACTAAATCAAAAGATATTACGTTATCTGGATGTAAAGTTGTTACAAATATAGAGCTTTATCCAGATATAATAAAATACGATTTTATAGTATACACCAATCCTCCTGAATGTTCAATATCCATTAAAAATATGCTTTCTACAAAATCAGACGCCTCTGGAAAAGCAACATTAAAACTGCCAAAGGGAACATATGAGATGACAGTCAGTAAAACAGGATATATACCCCAGACAATTCCATTTATAGTAACATCAGATGGAGGAACCATTACTATAAATTTAAATCAAGCATATCCTTTAAAAGTATATACAAATCCAGATGGTTGCACTGTAGAGGTTGTAGGTGAAGAAACAAAAACATCCAAAAACGGATATGCTTATTTCCCATATCTTAACGCACAATCATATAAAATAATTGTTTCAAAAGAAGGATACACATCTAAAAGCGGATGGGTTAATGTTGCAACCACAAATGAAATAACTTTTAATTTACAGAAAGAAAAATATGATGTAACAATCAACACAGCTCCAAATGCATTAATTGAAGTGGTAGGTTATGCATATGCACAAGCATCCTCATCAGGAATAGCTACTTTTCAATTAGAATATGGAACATATACTTTTAAAGCATCAGCAAAAGGATGGGAATCAAAAACTGTTACAAGGCTCATAACTGGACATACAACTTTTAGAATTGATTTAGTAAAACTTTATTCATTAACTATTCTAACAGAACCAGGAGCTAAAATAACAATCGACTCTAAAACAGCATATGCAGATGAAACAGGTAAAGCAGTTATAGATGGACTATACTTAAAAACATACTCTGTAACAATAAGTAAAACCAATTATGAAACAGAAACAAAATGGATAGACATATCAGGTGATACAACAAAAACAATACCTCTCACACCGATTAATTACGATTTAATAATTGAATGCTCACCAAAAGATTGCACAGCTACAATTCCAAATGTTGGAACTAAAAACGCAATAGATGGAATAATATTATTCCAAAACATTCCAAGTGGAACACATACTATAACTATTTCAGCAGATGGATACATCTCAGAAACAGCTACAGTTAATCTCGATAGAGCTAAAAAAATAACTATTTCTTTAAACCCTGGTTTCACTCTAACAGTGATTACAACACCTGGCGGAACAACAATAACAGTTCAACCTTCTCAAATAGGTCCCGCTACAACAGCAACAGGAACAGGCACAGTTACAACAGGGGAGGATGGCAAAGCAATATTCAAACTATTGCCATCAGGAAATTATAAAATAACCGCATACAAATCAGGATACATATCAGAATCAAAAAACATTTATCTCACAGCAGACAGGTTAGAAATTTTCACATTATCTCCAGAACAACCACCACCATCCACACAACCACCTACACCAGAACCACCGACAGAACCATC
>CAZTVD010000033.1:0-3613 GCA_964616955.1 Candidatus Woesearchaeota archaeon | reverse complement strand
CCCATTCCAAATAATTTTTTAATAATCGGACTAATAGGAGCAGTTATACTCCTATTGTTAGGAGTAATCATATGGAATAAAAAGTATTCGTAATGGTAAAAAAATTTAAATCAATCACAGAGGATATAAACATATGCGAAAATTAAATTCAATATTAACCATAACATTCGGAACATTACTCGGTTGGTTCTTACCTATTGTTTTAATAAAAGAATCAATCATGTATCCAGATGGAAAATATTTTATATTTTTCTATGAACAAATTGCAGGCATGCTACTCGGCTTCTTTTTTGGAGTAGTCGCAGCAACATTCATAGGTGAAAAAACCTCTTTAAGAATTTTTTTATCAAAAGTAAAACAAGAAACATTTTCATTTATTGGACTTGGACTTGCCATAGTCACATTCACACTCAATGTTATCTTCCCAAGAGTTATCCCTGCAACATTTTTAACTCAAGTAACCCCACAAGGTCAAATAATAGTCCCTTCAGAAACAGTTTCAATGAATTTCAGCATTATACTCGGAGTAATACTTCTTGCAATTATTGTTGCCTTGATTTATAAACTAAAAAAGTAGATTTTATATGATTAGACCAAATGAAGAAGACATTACCTACCGTAAAATAAAAAAACTAAGATATGATTTAAACACATGCCTCCGCAGATGGAGGATGGCACTATGAAAATATCACGAAAAGATTGGGAAAAACACGTTAAAGCATTAGATATAATGAATCAAATGAATAAACTTATTAAAGAAATTAATAAAAACCCAGATAATCGTGAACTCCGTGAAGAATATGAAAGATTAAAGATACCCTTAAGAGAATTAGCACCAGGTGAAAAAAACCTTCTCGATGATGATGAATATTACACCCCATTCAAAGAATTCTGCAATGATTTAAAAGGTAAATTAATCGAAGAAAGAGGGATAGCTGGTGACAACATCAGTCCATATCATATACTAAGTTGTTATCATGATAGAAACAAAATACAATTGGATTTCTCACAGACAGGAGATAAAAAAAAGATATATCTTAGAAAAAATAATGGATATCTGTTTACAATTGATGATAAAGACATGAGTTCAATTTCAATAACTGCGGAACCAACTGATAGAACGTTTATTACGAGAGATTTTATAAATCCAGTTACACAAACGCATCAAATATCAGGCGAATATCGGACAACAAGAATTACAGTTCATAAAGGCAACTATAAAAAAATGTATTCAATAGAGTTAAAATAAATATTTAACAGTTACCACGTTTATGTCCTGCTTTTTTACCTTTACGATTAAGAACACGAGACATATAACTATTTTTATATGGACCTGTGCCATCTCTTTTCCCAGGTTTTTCTTTTCCTATTCTAATCACCTCTTAAATATGTATTTAATATAGAGTATATTAGAGTTGCGGTGATAAAATAGAATAGAATAAAAAAACTTTAAATAAATAAATGGTATTACAAAAATAATGAACCAAAAAGCAGAAACTAAACATTTTTTCATAGCTGTAATTACAGATGAATTTTTATCCCATTCAGCAACATATCTAAGAATATGTCAACAAGTGGCAAAAGAAAAATTCAAACCAATGTATGTAATTGTTAAAGAAGGAGTAAATTGGGATGAATTCAAACAATTTCCATGGAGAAAACCATCACCATTATTTTTTACTACAGAAGAAGAATTTGATAGAGCATTTGAATTAATTAAAAGAGACGTTCTTTTTTATAAAAAAATTCAAACAATGTGATTTGAATGAATAAAAAAGAAAAAATTAAGCAGGTAACAACAGAAATTAAAAATGGAGCATCATTAAAATCCACTGCTAAAAAATATAATTTGCCTTTATCAACTGTGGCATATTGGTGTAAAATAAATAACATCAAATCCAAACATGCACCTTATCCTCAAAAAGCAACAGATGATGAAATAATAAATATAATCAAAAAAAACAAAGTAATGACCGCTCGTGAAATAGAAAACCATTTCAATTATCATAAAAATGCACTTAGCAAAAGACTTAAAAAATTAGTATTAACTAAAAAAATAGATTATATACTCATACCAGGTGGTGGCGGGAAACCATCAATGTTTTTCAAAGGATACATAGATACAATGTTATACTATGTTAATAAATCCGATTTATATAAATGGATTAAACAACAACTACCTAAGCACATCCCGATGCATCTCAGAAGAGCAATATCTCAAAGATTTAAAGCCTGTGGAATTGATTTTGAATTTGAAAAAAAAGATAAAAAATCAGTGGTAATACCTAAAAAAGTATATGAACGAATAAAAAATAAAGCAAATAAAAAAGGATTAACAATATCCGAATATATCCAAAAGATAGCATGATATTAATAAGAGTAAGACCAAAGAGTTATACACGCTCAGAATTAAAAAAACTTTTTCAACATAAATATTCTACTAAAGATGAAGATTTTGAAGAATGGTTTTCTGCAATGGAGATAACAGGTCAAATAGAACGAAGAGGAAACAGATATTTCCCAACAATGATTTCTACAGAAAAAAAACCTATGAAAAAAACCATTCAAATAATACCTGAAATTAACAAAACATATGCTGAAAAAGTAAAAAGTATTTCTGTATTCCACTGGACTAAAATACCAAAAATAAATCAAGATAGAATAGCAATCCGTGCAGGTGAAGATTGGGTAAAAAAAGAGGGTATACCTTCAAAAATATTCATCAATAGAATTTATAAAAATGGAAAATGGATTGAATTACCAAAATCAGAAAAAAAAGAATTATATCCTCGGATACCTCGTAATTATAAAATAGAAAAATACCTCCGTGAAATACCAATTCCAATAGTTCGCAAATATGGTTTAACTGGTAAAGAACCAATAGAAATTGTTATAACAGAGACAAGAAAAAAATATTTTGGAACACTGCGTCTATGGGGTTATATTATTCAAGCTATGCTTAGTTTCGGTCAAACAGGGGAACATAAAGGAGATAGAGACCTTGAATTACATGGATATGATTTTTCATTTGAAACAAAAGGCAATATCGTTGAAGAATTTGAAAAGATTGGAACAAAAATACTCGATGTAGCACGAAGTTGGCTTCAGAAATACGATGAGGAGTATTACATTTTTTTAACATATGGCGTAAATGAAGAAGAAACAACCCCCCCTGACCCTGTTGAAGGAATAGGTCCAGAACCAGTAAGAAATGCACCACGACGTGGACAAAAAATCCGTTTCAGCGATGTTAAAAAAGGCAGAATAATAGCAGAAGCAACAGCTTCTCTGCCAAAAAATTGGTATGAATATAATCCTGATGAACTTGCAAATTTATTCGGCTTCAAAAAACCAGAAGATGATAGAATCGGAGAAGCACATGGTTACAAGGGGAGAAGAGAAACATATAAAAAATTAAAGAAAAGACAAATAACTCTCGATGAAATCCTTAAAAAAGGAAAAGAAGGAGAAGGATTCAAAAAATGAAAACCGTTGGGATAGATAAAGACAACATTACCTTGAAGGAAGCTAAACAATTAAAAAAACAAATCAGTAAAGAACAAAAATGTAATACTATATTATATCAAACAAACCGTGGTTTTCATTTATTGTT
>CAZTVD010000032.1:0-6064 GCA_964616955.1 Candidatus Woesearchaeota archaeon | reverse complement strand
AAAAGATCTGGAAAAAGCAGTGGACAAAAAAGCAGATAAAACAATAATAAAAATTGATGAGTTTGAAAGGGAATTTGAGGAGCAGAAAAAAGACATATACGAACTTTTGGGGGAAGCAAGGTTGAAAGTGGAAGAGATGAAAAGGGAATATGATATTCTTTCTGATAAATCAAAAAAAATTGATATATTTATGAGGGATTTTGTAAAGAAATCCAAAGAAGTTTCTGATAATGTTGAGGGGCTAAAAAAGCAAGCCACAGAATTTAAATCTGAAATAAGAACAAGAATGTCCGGATTGGAAAGAGATTTTGGAAAAATCGAAAAAAAAGCAGTTGATAAAGAATTTTTGAATAAAAGGATAAATGAATTTGAAAGGGATTTTGCCTCAAGAATTGAAAAAATTGAAATTGATTTTGAAAAGAAAAAAGAGGAATTTAGTAAAATTGCAGGGGGAATGGAGGAGAAAATAAAATCTCTTGAAACCAAAATGAAAAATTATGCTGAATTAAAAGAAATAAACAAAATCAACTCCCAATTATCAAAACTTCTCAAAATAGAATCTACAAAAAAACAGATGGAAAATATTATTAAAAAAATGGAGAGCAAAATTGTTTCTTATGAGAACACTATGAAAAAAGCTGTTGAATCAATTAATTCTTATAGAGCTGGTGTAGATGATGCAAGAAAAAGGCTGACAAAACTTGAAGCAGGTTTTTCAGGAGTAGATTTTACTTCAAAAAATACAGGCAAGCTTGCTGAAGAATTAAAAACAGAAATTGCAAGCATGAGGGGCAAACTTGGGCTTTTGGAGCAATATTACAGGGACCCTGACAGATGGATTGGGGATAAAATTCGTGCATGGTTTTCCCAGGAAATGAATGAGGTTAAAAACATAGCAAACTCCACACATTCTGCCATTATTTCCGAGAAAGCAGAGTTTTTGTCACTTCTTGCTACGCTTTCCCTCACAAGAATGGCAAATAGTGATGACCAAAACCAGATAATGGCAGAAGCAAGGGTTTTGGAATATACCCTTTCTGTTATGAAATCAAAGAACCTTCTCAGCAGTGAGATATTGAATTATGTCATTGATAGCTTGAAAAGCACAAGGGATTTCTGGCAGATAAGGGACCAAAATATTGCTGACTCCTTCCAATCCCTTATAGATAGAATAAGCGCAATATGATTGAGGAAGTTTTTAAAAGAATGAATTTAATGTTAGTGCTTTTTTTATCCCTTTCCTTTTTCCTCATTTTTTTCTCCTATGAAAAATATTTTTACTTGTACATGCAGACAAACCAATTTCTTGATTCAATACAGGAAACAGTTCTTGCTTTGGAATCAATAAAAAGCAATGCAACTGTCTTGCTTGAAGGAAACATTGGAGGGAAAATTTATGGCAAAAACAACATAACTATTGATTCTGGAGTTATAATATCAAAAAACAAGATAATTGATTATGTGATTAATGAGGGGGAGTTTAACAGGAGCCTGCTTATAATAAAACATGGGGGGGTGTGGGTGAATGGATGAGTTGATTTACATAATGTTTGTTTTATTTTTCATTTATCTTTTTACAATTCTTTATTTCCAATCATTCCTTGTTTATTTGCAGGATTATGGGGAGGAACACAGGGATTTTATAGAGCTTTCGCTTACTTACATGGGGAACAAAACAGACATAGTTTCTTTTGGTGGTGTGCATGGAAGCCATATTTGACCTTTTGCTCGGCTCTTTTGTAATTCTTCTTTACTCCTTTTCCATTGTGCCCATTGATTATAGGTTTGAGGACAATTATATGTGGGTTTATAACAACTATTTGTTTGATAAATTCCTTGAAAGCGAAATTAATGGAACAAAGGCATATGTCCTTCTCTCCTCTTATCTTTGCGGGAAAGGGGATTTTTCACAGGAAATGAACAATACTCTAAAAAATCTTGTGAAAAATAGCACGAACTTTATACTTTATTCCAGTTTTAATGGCAAGGAATTGTGGCTTTATAACACGCAGAAAACAGTTTGCCTTGAAAGACTTATTTTAAACAGATTTAACATAACACTTGTTTGCGGAAATGCGGAGATATTGTTCGGCATATGGGACAAAAACGAGAAAGCCCCGGAGGTGTGCTGATGTTTAATAAGGAGAAAATAGACTATGTTGAAAAAATGGTGGAATCTTTGAGGCAGAGCATGGAAGTGCTTACAGCTGAAATTGAACAAATTGAAAAAAGGCTCAAAAAAATAGAGAAAAAACTGAAAATCTAATCAAAAGAAATCCCAGATTATTGAGGGATTTTTGGCTAAGATTTTCAGACCAAGCCCCCACACATTTCTGTCATGCAAAAGGGCTCTGAAAAAAGAGGAATAGAAATCCATGTCTCCCTTTTCAGCAATTAATCCCTTTATTTCCTCCTTGCTTAATATATTATATAATTGACTAAGGTCGCTTTCACTCATGCTTTCATAAGCTTTTCTTATAATGTAATTGTCCTTCAATTCTTTCCCTATGTCTTTTTTCCATACCTCTTCATAATTTTTTGTAAAGAATTTTGTTGAGAAGTCCCCAACTTCATATGCCTTTCTTATTGCTTTTGCCATTTTTTTGGCAAGCATGAGGTTTATGTTTATGCTGCCCCCACTGAATGCCTTCACAAACCCACCTGCATCTCCTATGAGGAGAACCCTTTCAAAAGCACTGTATTTTGGCAGTCCAACGGGAATTGCTCCTGCCTGCCATTTATAAACTTTTTTTGCTCCGAGAAAATCAAGGAATTTTTCAAGTTTTACTCTCCCCCCACCAATGCCTATTATGCTTGTTCCGTCTCCATATGGCACAACATAGCCAAAAGGATAGCCATATTCCTTCCCAAGGAATATTTCCACATCATCCCCCCCATATTGTGCATATGCCTGGCTGACTGTTTCAACCCTTTTTGCAATGCCATATTTTTTTGCAACAACAGAACCCACGCCATCAGCCCCAACAAGCACATCTGTTTTTTGGGCTCTTTTGTCTGTTCTGAAAATCACCTTGTCTGCAACAGCAAATCTTAATAAACTTTCTTCAAAAAGGAAATCAGCCCCCCCTTTTTTTGCTTTTTCGTACAATTCTTTCACAAAATTGTCCCTGTCAAGCACAAGCGCCTCTTCTTTTCCTTTTATCTCCAAATCCCCGTTTGGAAAATGGATTATTGCCTTTTTTATCCTGTTTTTTATTATACCTTTTGGAAGGTTTATTATGTCAAGTATTTTTTTGCTCACCAATCCTGTGCAGGTTTTTCCACCAATTGATTTTCTTTTTTCAATTACAATTGGTTTTTCTTTGTTTTTTGTTAAGAAATAAGCAACAGCACAACCTGCAATTCCGCCGCCAATTATAACTGGTCTGTAACTATTTTCCATATCTTCTCTCCCTTCCTTTGAAGTCTTCCACAGCCTTTTCCAAATCTCTTGGTTTGAAATCAGGGAAATATTTCCCGGTAAAATAAAATTCAGAATATGCTGAATCCCACAACAGAAAAGCGCTCAATCTTTTTTCTTTTTTCATACCTGTTCTTATAATCAAGTCGGGCGGAGGCATGTCCCTTGTATAAAGGTGCTTCTTTATTGTTCTCCTGTCAATTTTTCTGATTTTTTTCTTTATTATCTCCTTAACAGCATCCACTATCTCATCCCTCCCATCATAAACAATACAGAGATTCAGATAATATTTTGTGTATTTTTTTGTTTTTTCCATAGCATATCTGGCGATTTCCTGTATTTTTTTTGGCAGTTTTTCAATTCTTCCCAGAATATTGATTCTGATTCTGTTTTCCTTTACTTCTTTTCCTTCTGCCATTTTTTTCAGAAATTCGCCTATTTTTGTTATGAGGAATAATTTTTCTTTTGGCGGTCTTTTTTTGAGATTTTCCGAGGAGAATACATAAAAGGTGAGATATTTTATGCCAAGCTCTCTTGCTTTTTTCATTAATTTTTTAGCATTTTCCATTCCAGCAAGATGGCCCTCTGACGGGGTTTTGTTGTGCTTTTTAGCCCATCTCCTGTTCCCATCAGGTATTATTGCAATGTGCATGCTGTTTCCTCCACCAAATCCATTAGCTGAATTCCCTTTATAAACCCAAGGGAACCCTTATTACAAAAATTTTCTCCAAATTTTTTAACATTATCGCTTTTGCCCCCATATATCAAAACAGGTACAGGGTCTGATGAATGTGCTTTCAAATCGCATGGCGTGGAATGGTCTGCTGTTATGCATATCACAGCATCCCTGTCCAGTTTTGAAATTATTTTTTTATCAATTTTTTCGAGTATGTTCTTTTTTCCCACAAAATCACCATCATGACCAAAATTGTCAGGTCCTTTTATGTGCAAATAAACCCCATCATAATATTCGAGGGATTTATTGACCATATCAGCAACACCATCATAGACCCCCAATTCGTATTCCTTTGTATCCATGCCTGCAAGAATTGACAACCCCCTTTCAACAGGCTTTTCTGTTATGCTTATCCATATCTGGCCATATTTTTGCTCATATGTTGGAAGAACAGGCAGTTTATTCCCTGCATCCCTCAAAACAACAATGTTTGCAGGCAATTTTCTTTTTTTGTTCAATGGGTGGTTTTTCAGGATTTTATAGCTCTTCTCTGTAAACTCATTAACTAATTTTGCAGCAGTTATTGCCCCTCTTGAATTTGAAAGGGCTTCGCTTTTTTTGATTTTCCATTTGCTTTTTGGGAGTGCTATTGGTATTTCCCCTGCAAGAACATAACCGGGGTGGGTATTGGTTATTTTTGGGGATAGGTGGAATGGTCCCTTTATTTTTAAAACAAACCTGTATCCACCGAGATGCTTTATCATAAAATCAGCATCAGTTAATTCGATTTCTTCGAGTTCTGCTATCAGTTCTTTTGCTTCCCTGTCCCCTATTCTCCCCGCCCTTATGTCAATAATGTTCCAGTTATTGTCAACTGTTGCAAAATTTCCCCTTAATGTCAATTCACCCAATCTTGTTTTTATGCCAACGCCCAATGCTTCTATTGGTCCTCTCCCACAATAATATTTTGCAGGGTCATATCCAAGGATGCTCATAACAGCAACATCTGACTCTGGTGCTATTCCCTTGTCAACTGAATACATCAAACCTGTTTTTCCATTTTTTGCAAGAAAATCCATTGCAGGTGTTTTTGCTTTTTCAAGGGGTGTTGCTTCCCCCCTGTCACCCATTCCATCAATCAGCACAAGAATTATTTTCTTTTTGATTTTCATCAATAGAAGTATTCCTGTATTTTATTTAATGATTTCTAAAACCAGTAACCTTTTAATTTTCCTGCATTCCAGTCCTGAAGTATTTTTCTTGCAGTTCTTTCCCTGTCCCATTTCCTTAAATTGCTTATTTTTTCTATAATGTCCCCCTCTTCTTCCACTTTGTATAATTTTTTTATGTTGCCTTTGTTGTGCTTCATTATTTTATTTATGATGTAATTTGCTGCTTTTTCCGGATTTTTAATCTTTTCAGGAGCAAGAGCGCCCTTTGATGCAAGAACTTCCTTTTTTTCATATGTTATGACCCCCGGCGTATCAATCATCATTATTCTTTTGTCTATTCTTATCAATTGTTCCCCTTTTGTATATCCCGGAACAGGAGCAACACCTGCAGATTTCCTTCCTTTAAGGCAGTTAATCAGGCTTGATTTTCCTGTATTGGGATACCCAACCACACATATGAGTGCTTTTTCCCTCCCACCAAGCGTTTTTTTTATTTTTTGTCTGAGTTTTTTGATGCCTTTTCTTTTTTTTGAGCTTATGTAAACCCCCCCAAGTTCTGAAACAACTTTCTCAGCAAATTTTTTTGGCACCAAATCAGCTTTATTAAATACCCTTATGAAGGGCTTTTTTTTCTTCAAAAGAAATCTTTCGAGCATTCTGCATTTTGTTTCAAAGGGTCTTCTCACATCTATCACTTCAAGCACAATATGGCTTTTTCTTATCATCCTGGCTATTCTTTTGTTCATATATAGTGGAGTAGGAAAAACCTCTTAAAAAACAATTTGTTATTTTCAA
>CAZTVD010000031.1:0-6155 GCA_964616955.1 Candidatus Woesearchaeota archaeon | reverse complement strand
GTCAAAAGGACATTGAGATGCCTCACAATCATGGGAAGAAAGGAAGGGGAGATGAATGAAGTTGCGCAGTTCTTTTATCCAATGATGCAGGCAACAGACATATTCAAGCTGGGGATAGATATATGCCAGCTTGGAATGGACCAGAGAAAGGTCAATATGCTCGCAAGGGAAATTGCAGAAAAACTTGGGTATAAAAAGCCAGTGGCAGTGCATAATCCGCTTATTCTTGGTCTTGAAGGTCCAAAAAAAGCAAGGGGATTTGAGGAAGACAAGAAAATAGATTTATCCATAAGCTCAAAAATGAGCAAAAGCAACCCAAAAAGTTCAATATTTGTACATGATAGCGAAAAGGAGATTTTTTCAAAAATAAGGTCTGCTTATTGTCCTGCAAAAAAGGTGGAAGGAAACCCCATACTTGATTACATGGAAAAAATAATTTTCAACCAGTTCAAAGAGGTCAGGATAGAAAGAGCAGAGAAATATGGGGGGGATGTTTATTACAACAATTACATGGCTCTTGAAAAAGATTTCAGGCAGGGCAATATACACCCGCTTGATTTGAAGAATGCAACAGCACATTATCTGAATGAATTGATATCACCAATAAGAAAGCACTTTGAAAAAGGCAGGGCAAAAAAATTGTATGAAGATGTCAAAAAAATGAGGATAACAAGATAAAATTGTCAGATTGCCCTTATCAAATTGCACTCTGTGTCCAGCTCCACAAAATGCTTTGCTGTTCCGTTTCTGAATGCCTCGCATTGGTTTTCAGGAAAATTGTCGATTTCTTCCCTTGGGTTATGTGCCACATCACAAACCCATCCATGCTCGATGTTGTTGGATAAACAGGGACCTCTTTCAAGATTGGTTTGCTTTTTGCACAATTCAATGCACTTATCCACAGGGTTTTGTGAAATGCATCCCAAAACAAATACTACAAGCAATAAAACAGCAAATTTCTCCATATTGTTTTTTTGTTTTAGTTGTTTATTTTTTTTTGCCATAAGATTTATTTATTTATGTGTTAAAGGATTTTATATGAAGCCAATAAAATCGCTCATGCTTGAAAAGAGGAAGAAGCTTGATAAATTAATTGCAAGGGGAATTGAACCTTATGCCTATTCTTATGATGTTAAGAATTTTTCAGATGAAATAAAAAATAATTTTGATAATTTTGAGGGAAAAAGCGTTTCTGTTGCAGGAAGAATAATGAGTTTGAGGATAATAGGAAAAATTGCTTTTGGGGATTTGCAGGATAGCAAGGGCATTATACAATTTTCAGTGAGGGAGGACATTGTGAAGGATTTTTACAAAATATTTACAGAATGTTTTGAGAGGGGCGACATTGTAGGGATTAAAGGGAAGGTTTTCAAGACAAAGCGGGGGGAAATAACAATAAATGCAAAAAAAATAACCATGCTTGCAAAATCCCTCAGGCCCCTTCCTGACAAATGGCACGGGTTAAAGGATTTGGAGGAAAGATACAGGCAGAGATATGTTGATTTGACAATGAATCCTGAATCAAAACATGTTTTTATACAGAGGAGCAGGCTCATATCTGCAATGAGGGAGTTTCTTGATGAAAGGGGGTTTTTGGAGGTTGAAACACCCATTTTGCAGCCAATATACGGCGGGGCAATGGCCATGCCTTTTGAGACAATGCATAATGAGCTGAAAAGAAAGATGTATTTGAGGATTTCAGATGAATTATATCTGAAGAGGCTTATTGTGGGAGGAATGCACAGGGTTTATGAAGTGGGGAAGGATTTCAGGAACGAGGGCATAGATTCGCGCCATAACCCGGAGTTCACCCAGTTAGAATTGTATGCTGCATATATGGATGTTTATGACATGATGGAATTAACTGAAAAGCTTGTGAAGTATTCTGTTAAAAAGGCAATTGGAAGGAATGTTTTTGAGTATAATGGGAACAAAATCAATATATCTAAAAAATTCAAAGTGGTTTCAATGACAGAAGAAGTGAGCAAAATTCTGGGCATGGATGTTCTTGAAACATCTGAAAAAGAGCTTATTAAAATAGCAAAAAAAATGGGCATAGAGAGCGTGGTTCATGGGAAAATAATAGAGGACATATTCTCTGAAAAAATACAGCCCGGTCTCATCCAGCCCACCTTTGTTATAGATTTTCCTGTTGATATATCCCCCCTTGCAAAAAGGAAAAGGGGAGAGGAAAAGGTTGTTGAGAGGTTTGAGCTTTATATTGGGGGAGAGGAGTGCGGAAATGCATTTTCAGAATTAAACGACCCTTTGGAGCAATATTTGAGGTTCAGGGAGCAGGAAAAATTGAGAAAGCTGAAAAAGGATATGGAAGCCCAGCCAATGGACAGGGATTATGTGAGGGCTTTGGAATATGGAATGCCCCCAACAGGCGGGCTTGGCATTGGTGTGGACAGGCTTGTTATGGTAATAACAGGAAATACCAATCTGAAAAATGTTATTTTATTCCCTGCCTTGAAAGAGAGCGAGAAATTTGAGGTTATGGGAGACTGGATATGAGTCTGGACAAAAAACTTTCTTTAAATGAAGATAAAATCACTGAGTTTTACAGGGGAGCATCACTTGAAAGTGCTATAATTGAAGAATGTAAAAAGTCCGGAGGGGAAGTGGGTTGGGAATATCTCCATAGTCCAGACCCAGCAATGGCTTTTTTTATGGAACCAGCATATATGTCAAAAATTAAGTTGCCCAAACAGGGTTTTAAGCTACATATTTATTGTGAAAAAAACGAAAAAACAGCAAAAAAAATCCTCAGCGTACTTCTTCCCTATTTGATTAAAGAAAGAGTGGCTTTCAAAGTAACAAAAAAGCTAAGTGAAATGGATGGAACTCAGGAAGGAAAGTTTATAACAATTTATCCTAAAGAGGCACGGGATGCATGGAATATTGCTTATTGGGTTGATTCAATTCTCTCCAAACATGGACTAGTCAAAAGAGCAAATGGAGGGGTTCCATGTGAAAAGTTAATACCTGACTCAAAATCTAAGAGGGTTTATTATAGGTTTGGGGGGTTCACGAGTGATTACATCAATGTCAGAGGAAAAATGATAAAAGACGATAGGAGCAAACCCATACCTGATGGTGTAAAAGATTTTTTTGAGGTCATTTATCAAAAGATTAAGGAACCAAAAACTGTTGATGAACTCCTTTATGCATTGAGGGGAACATTGGGTAAAAGCATGTTTGTGTATGGTTCATCAAAGTACAGTGGAGAGGAAATTGCAAGGGTTATTGAAGAGTATAAGGAGACGAGAGATATTGATAAATTAAAAAAAATAACAAAAACATTTGGATTGAGAAAAAAAGTTTATGAGTTAGTCCATTAAATATATATTCTCATGACTAAAAACCTTTAAATGAATCTGATTTTCAAATTGTATGGCTTTGATTATATTTGACCTTGATGAAACATTAATCCACCACAAAGAGGATACATATTATATGCTTTTTAACGGTGCACTTGAGTATTTTGGCATTAAAAAAATAGGGTATGAAGAATACAGGAACATGGATTTATGGAATCACGAGAGCATTGAGGCAATCCATAATCTCATTAGTGGTTTTTTTGGTCTTGATGGGAAGAAATTTTTTGGATATCTTAATTCTGTTGAGGGGCAATTCCATAAAAAAATGCTTGAAAAGGGGGCAATTTGTGTTTTTGAAGATGTTTCTGAAACAATAGAAAAATTGAAACAATTGGGACATAAAATAGGTGTTGTCACAAATTCAGGAAGGGAAAGTGCTCTGATAAAACTCAATGTTATAGGGCATGATTTTGATATTGTTATCACGCGCGATGATGTGGAGAAGGCAAAGCCCCACGCAGACCCCCTGTTAAAAGCAATAAATTCCCTTGGATTCAGCAAGGAGGATGTTGTTTTTGTAGGGGATTCTGAAATAGACAGGATTGCTTCAGAGAGGGCAGGCATAAAATTTATCATGCTCAATAGGGGTGGCGGAGGAGATATAAACTCCTTAAAAGAATTACATGGTTTTGTTAAAAGCTATTTTTCCTAAAATCCTCAACCTCTCTTTTATGTCATTTCTGAAAACAATGCCGTCAGAATAGACAACAGCAGGTTTGTTGATTTTTATCCTGTCACCAACAAAAAGAGTTCTCTGCTGGGCACCAAAACATACCATTGCATTTTCTCCTTTTGAAAGGGGATTTGAGTATCTGTTATATTCAATCTCCTCAAATTCACTTTTTATTTCCATTTCCCTGTTTGTTATGATGCTCCCCCTTTCAAGTTCTTCTTTATCAATGCCCTTTAATGAATAGCCTATTCTTGAAAAACCACTTACAGAATCAACATTTTTGTCATGCACCTGTATTGACTTGATTGTTATTTGCTTTTTTTGGGGGTAAATTGTTTTTTTGTCATAAACCCTAGTTTCCCCGCCCTTCAAGTGCCCAAGCACAACAAGCCCCACACCCTTTACATTAAAAAAGTGGTCAATTATTGTGAACCCCTTTTCTTCGGGTTTGAAATTATTTATTTTTTCCCTCAATTCTTCTTCATTGTTGATTATGTCATAATTCCTGTAAAAAGTTTCTTTTGAAAACAATTTTATGTTTTCCTTTTCGTAGCCAGTATGGAAAAAAACCCCGGGCTTTTTCATAATATCAAGTAAAACAAGAATCTCGCCAAAGGACCAGTCCATTTTTTCCTGTGCTACCACAACAAAATCTGAAATTTCAACTGCCTGAATGAGGGGGATTATTTTTTCAGGGTATGTATGCGGGACAACTGCACTTATACCTTTTCCATTATAAAAAGTAATGTCTGATTTTGTCCCTTCTTTTCCAAATTTGTTTCCAATTATTGTGTTGTCCCCAACAAAAGCAATTATTTTTTCCATTAGGTTTTTTCACAGAATCCTTTTTAAAAAACTATTCGGTCATGAGATTATGAAAATCAACATAGAAACATACGGATGCTCTGCCAATGTTTCTGATTCTGAATATATGGCGAATGAATTGAGAAAAGAATATGATATTGTGGATGGCAAAGCAGATTTGTATATTATTAATACCTGCGGTGTGAAGGGTCCAACTGAGGAAAAAATAATAAATAGGCTGAAAAAACTTGTGGGAAAAAGGGTTATTGTTGCAGGATGCCTTCCAAGAATAAATTTCAAAAGATTGTATTCCAATTTTCCGTTTTTTTCTTTTATAAGCCCGCACCAAATAAAAAAAATTGTAGAGATAGTCAAAAGGGTGCTTTCAGGGGAACAGGTTATTGAAATAAATATAGAAAAACATGATTTTCCCTTCAAATCATTTTCATTTAATCCTGTTGTTGGGATTGTGCCCATTTCAGAGGGCTGCCTTGGGAATTGCACTTATTGTGCTGCAAAACTTGCAAGAGGAAATTTGCATTCTTACAAAATTAATGATATAAAAAAGCAGGTGGAGCATTTTGTTAGGCAGGGAAAAAAGGAAATATGGCTCACAAGCCAGGATACAGGGGCGTATGGCAGGGACAGGGGTGTTGATTTGTTCTCCCTTATGCAGGAAATAAATGGGATTAAAGGAGATTTCTGGATAAGGGTGGGCATGATGAATCCCAATAATTTCAAAAGAAAATTTGTGGAGATTTTCATACAAGAGAGGGTATTCAAATTTGCCCATATCCCTGTGCAATCAGGAAGCAACAGGGTCCTGAAACATATGAACAGATATTATACTGCAGGACATTTTAAGAGGATAATAAAGTTACTCAGGGAAAAAATACCCAACATAACAATAGCCACAGACATTATATGCGGTTATCCAACAGAAACAGAAAAAGATTGGGAAAAAACTCTTTCTTTAATAAAGTGGCTCAAGCCTGATGTTCTCAACATTTCAAAGTTTTACCCAAGACCCGGCACAAAAGCAGGCAGACTCAGGCTTGATACAAGCATACCAATAAAAAGAAGCAGGCAACTGACAGAGGTTTTTAATGAAATTGCTCTTGAAAAAAATAAAAAATGGGCGGGGTGGAGGGGAAAAGTTCTTGTTGATGAAAAAGGAAAAGGGAGAAACATATTTTATAAGCAGGTTATAATAAATGGAAAATTGGGAAGTTTTGTTGATGCTGAAATTATTTCCTATACCCAAACATCTCTTATTGGGAAAAAATTGGATTTGT
>CAZTVD010000030.1:0-6228 GCA_964616955.1 Candidatus Woesearchaeota archaeon | reverse complement strand
CGATTAAAAGTTTTAGTCATTTTGGAAGAGAAGAATATGCATTACAGCAATATGGGAGAAGATTGAACACCATAAGGATATGTATGTCCTCACACACATTTATTTTTATGATTAATGATATGCCTTTGCTATTTTTTGCCCGATTTTTTCAAAAAAATATGCTTCAAAATACGATTAAAACTTTTAGTCAAAAATCAAAAGTTTTAGTCGAACTTACAACGTTGTGTGAGCACCCTTTCTCCCCCAGAGGTTTCACTGCATAATCAAGGGTGTACCTCTCAATATGCTCTATAATCACAACGTTGTAGAGTTAGTGTTTGGGTGAAAATAACCTTTTGGGAGCAGAATTTCACAACGTTGTAAAATGATATTTTTGCCCCCTGAAAACATGCCAAAAACCTAAACGGAATAGGCTAGCCTATTTGCTGATATTTTTTGATGTTTTTTACTTGCTTTCCAGAGATTTTGCTGAGAAGAATATCTTTTTTCCTTTCGCCCTTTTATCAACCATGCCCAGTTCATACATCCTGTTCAACCTTGAAGAAGCAGAGCTTCTTGATATTTTCATGATTTGGGCCAACCTGTCTGCTGTCATCTCGCCTTTTTCAAGCAATACCTTGTAAGCATCCCTGTCCTTTACAGTTGCTCCCTCAAGCTCAATAATCGCCCTGTCAAGCTTGTCTATTTTGATGCCCTTCTCATCCAGCTCCTTTTTCCCCTCTTTCAAAAGCTGGAGAATCTCATCCAGTTTGTCCAGTTTCCCAAGTTTATTGTCCATGCTTTCCAACACATTCGTCAACACTTCCAACAGTTGAGTGTTTATTATCCTTGCCTGGGACAATGGGTGGTCCTGCACCATCTCCACAGCATTTTTCCATGCTTCCACCAGTTTTTTTGTTTGGGTTAAATCAATGTGTTGGGTTTTCTGTTGGACCTGTTGGGGTTTTTTCCTCTTCTGCCTAGATTTTGTCTTTGTTTTTCCCCTTTTCTGCTGTTTCTGGGGCTTCTTTTTGCGTTTTAACCAATCAAACATTTTACCCAACACTTCCAACACTTTCGACACTTAAATATATTTATATCCAACACTTTCGACAATAAATCCAACACATTCGTCAACACTTTCGACACTTCCAACATATAACAAAAAATATATTTGATAGAATACAATAAAAAGATATATTCAACAACATACTATCTAAAATATATTTTAGAACACAAGAATAAAAAAGAGTTATAAAGTAAAAGATATATTTTTCAGTATAATAATATGCCAAACATAAAAAGTGAGTTTTGGATGAATGAGTGAATATATCGCAGTCAAGAAAACACAGGCAAAAAGTAAGTTTTTTGGTAAAAAAATAAGGCAATAGGGCTATTTTCAGGCAAACAGGCAAAAAGTGAGGGATAATCGGCAAAAACCGGGATAAAAGGCTAATTGGCAATATCACACAGGAATAACAAAAAGTGAGAATAAGGGAGGTAAAACAATTAAAAAAAGCACAAAAGAGGAAGAGGCAACAGCTAAAAAGACCAAAAAGTGAGAGAAACAAAGGATATTGCCAAAATTTTGATGCATTAAAGAGATTTGAAAAAAGTGAGGGATAACTAAAAAAACAGATAAAAAGACGATATTAATGCAAGGCAAATAAGAAGAACAGGGACATAATTCACATAAATATATCCCACAACAGGTGAGAGATTTATATAAAATAGTGATTTATTTTGCAAAGAAAAAAGTGAGGAATAATGGTCTTCTAGACAAAAGAGGTAATAAAACCATAAAAGAAGCAGATAAAGATAAATTAAGTGAGAAATAAAGCAAGAAAACAAAAAGTGAGACATAAGGATTTTGGATTATTACAACCAACTAACAGAGCATATTGATAATAACAAGCAGGCAAAATAATGAACAAAACGGACAATATACAATAAACATACAGGATAGTGGCGACCATATCTAATAATGTTTTACAATAACAGTTCCTGATTTAGTTCCTTTTGTTCCGTTTTTTGTTCTGTTTTAAGTTCCGTTTCATACGGAACCGAAAAACAATAGTTCCCCTTTCTTTGTTCCGTATTTTCTCAAAATATTCCAAAAAAATAATGCAAAAAAATATGTTCCTGTTCCGCTTTCAGACGTGCCGGTTCCCCCTATACTTTCCAGATTTATCCTGCCTGTTCCTTTTTTCCAGCAAGCCTCAATCTCGGAATCCTTATTGGTGGGGGCAAAAGCACTTTTTTTGATAAATAAAGGGCTTCTGTCATAATCTGGTCAAAAGCAACATTCATTATGAATTCCACAAGTTCCGGGTCAACTTTCTTCTTTTTCCATTCTTTCAGGACTTCCTTGTGTTTTTCAGGAGCATGTATAAGAACATCCATTACTATATTTATTTCCCCAAGAGTTTTTCCTGCTGGCTTTTTTAGAGGGTATTCAACCTTAAAATCACATTCAAAACGCAATATTTTTGTTGGTTGCCCAAGATTTATCTCCCTTTCCTGCACATCAGAAACTTTCATATTATAAGATATTTTATCAAGTTCTACTTGCTTTTCAAAAGAGTTCCTTTCAAAATGAATTTTTTTGAAATCAGTTCCCAAAACCTGCATGATATCACCTTTTATTTAAAAAATAAGGTGTGTTTAAAAACTTATTGAATAGCCCCGCCAGGATTCGAACCTGGGTCTTCTGGTCTCCCCTTTTATGAAACTTTTTAAGTTTCTCCAGAGCCAGATATCCTTGACCACTAGACTACGGGGCTATAGAAATTGAAAAAATAAAAACAAGATATAAAGTTTATTATTCTATACATTTTCAAGAAAAATCATAATTTCTGAATTCAGTGAATTGTCTTTTATTTTTCAATAGCTCAATCAATCAAATCAACCAACCATTACAAGGATTAAGTCCCAGGCAATAAAAAATTTAGTAATAAGACAGCTTTGTTGTTAATAATTTTGTTTAATTGGCTTGACTTGAATAAGTTTCAATGGAACTTTGAAAAACCCAGTGATATCTGAATTTAATGGATTTTCTTTCAAATCACCGGGTTTTTCTATATAAAATTCGCGCAATTCATAAATAAGAAAGCCCATACCTTCTGGGGAAACTTTTTTCTTCTCCATACTTAGAAGTTTTTTGTATATATCTTCCTTGTCCTCGCTAGCATATTTTATCCCTACTTCAACAAATGACAAATCATCATTTGGGGAGATATAGAATCGGGAGATAGGCAAACCAAAAATTTTACTAAAAGACTCCACCATATCCCATGAAAAACAAAACCTTGTTTCATCATCAGTATAAAAAAGGGAATCTGATGGCAAGGATTGAATAAAAATATCCACAGAAGAAATTCCTTTTTTTGATTTATCAAAGGATGCGCCTATAATCTGATAATGTTCATGATTCTTTGAATCAGGATCATAGAAGGGCTCTATTTCAGAACCAACAAGTTCCGAAAGAATTGATTCGAGATTTTCAGTGGACTTAAAGGAACAAGTTACTTTGGCACATAAGGAATCACCATCCAAAACAGAAACAGACGGGAGTGTTATACCCAATATTTTTGTCATAGAACTTGCTATATGCCATGCAAGGTCATCTTGTCTGGGCATATTTAATTACTAAAAATGCCATTTAAAAAAATTATGATTGAAAGGTTTATTAAACAATCCGCATTAAAAATCATATGAAACTCATAATATGTTCTGAAAAGGACATAGCAAGCAGGAATATGTGGGATATGTTCATAGAAAACTTCGGATTTAAAGAAACAAATGGGCAATATGGGGGGTTCCGCATATATAAAAAAAATGATTTCTTTTTGGCAAAAAGCCCAAAAGGAATAATTGAAATAAGTGATTTGGACAAATTTTTTGAAGCAGAATATTATGTTTTTGCCTCTCCGCATTCATCCAAAAAGGGAACACCATGTCTTACTGTACATGCAACTGGCAACTTTTCAGATAATATGTTTGGAGGGAATAAAAAGGAATTAGGAATTGCACCAAGTTCTTTGATGAAAAATGCATTTTTAAATTTAATAAAAGACAATTTAACAGAGTTCCCTGTTTCTTTGGAAGTCACCCACCACGGACCAACCAACCTTAAAAAACCAGTTTTATTTGTTGAAGTGGGCTCAAAGGAAAGTGAGTGGAACAACAAAAAAGCCGTAGAAACTGTTTGTAAAGCAATTTTGGGGCTTAAAAAAGAAAAAGGGGTTTCTGCAATAGGTTTTGGCGGTCCCCACTACGCTCCGAATTTTACAAAAAAGGAACTTAATACGGAACTAATGTTTGGACATATCTGTCCAAAATACCAATCAAGTTATCTTGATAGGGAACTTATAATGCAAATGATAGAAAAAACAACTCCAGAGCCAGAAAAAGCAATTATTGACTGGAAAGGGTTAAGAGGAAAAGAAAGAGAGTTAATAATAAAAATTCTTGATGAGTTGGGGTTAAAATGGGAGAAATTGTAATAGGGTTTCAACTTGCAAATACCTTTTTATTCCTTTTTGGAGTTATTCTTGGGGAGAATATATGCACAAAGGTTTTTGGCATTCCAAAAAAGAAAATGTTCTTTCTGGAAATACTAATATTCGTTTTTGTGAGTGTGCTGTCAGTGAATTTTGTAACAATAGCAAATGAAATGCTACAATACCCTCTATCTTTTTTTATGGGGTTCATATCAATAACAACAGCAAGGGCTTTTTCAAGTTCCTTTGGATATTATTCAATAAAAAAGAAGGGGGAATATGTGCCAAAAAGGGATATGAACAACATTGTTTTTAATCTTATAAGAAACCTCAAGGAAGGAGGTATGAGTTATAAAAAAATAGAACAAATTCTGAAAAAATCAGGATTCAACAAAAAGATGGTTGACAAATGGGTTGCTTCCCTGAAAAGAAGAATAAAATAAGATATAGTTCCTAAAAAAAAGGAACAGTTCCGTTTTTCAGTTCCGGTTCCTTTTTTTTCTTGATGGTTCCGCAATAACCTCTTTTACTCTTGCCAATTCGCCTGTCCGAATATACCAGTTCCTTGATTTCCCTTCCTTGATTCCAGTAATAATGCCTGTTCTTTCAAGTGAATCAAGCTTTTTTCTCAAACCCCTCTGTGTTATGTTGAATGGCAAATTCTCATAGATTTTTGTTGTTGAAATCGCGTTTTCCCTGTTTATGGCAGCATTCTGGTGTAGAATCTGCAAGATAATCTTTTCTCTGTCACCCACAAAAATATCAGGTTTTTCAATTATCCCCTGTTTCTCCTCTAATAATACTTCTTCCTGCTTTGTTTCCTCCTGTCCAGCAGGCATTTCAACAGCATAATTTGCCTCTTCCAGAACCTCCAATCTCTCAACAATTTTCTCAATAAAAGACAATATGCTATTCATTTTTTTGTCCAATTGTTCAATTTTCACATAATTCTGCTCGAGATTATTCAATTTATGATGATGGAAATAAACAGATTTGTAAAGGTTTTTTGTATGCGCAGAATAGTTCCTCATAAACAATTTCAATTGCTTCAAATTCCTTTCCAAATCCTTTATGCCGAGAAGCCTTTTTATCATAATCCCATGATTTTTTGATAAAATATAAATGTTTTCTATGTGGAATAAACAAAGTGGGGGTATTGCTCTGATAAAAGATTCCCTTTTTTGTATATAAAAAGGTCCAGATGTATATTGTTATTCAAACAGGCAACAGCTGGAAGTTCCGTAATGAATCCGAATTCATTGTTTTCAAGTTCCTTCAAACAAAAATCAATTCCTTGCTCAAAATTCTGGCAATTATAATTTTTCAGGCAATTTTCAAAATTTTCTGAATCAAAGCCAAAAACAGCATTTACAAGCTCCAAAAAGGGCATAGAAACATTTTCCTGAATGTTTGTTTTTTCTCTCCAAACTCTCACTTTTTCAGATTTGATTTCATGAGCACTTATATTGAACAAAAGGACATAATACCCCTCATGAGGAACAAGTTCAAGTTCCATATCCTCCCCAACCAATTCCTTCAGACAATTTTTTGTTTTTTCTTCCAATTCCTCAAGAGAAGAAGAATATTGGGAACTGTTTAGTGAACAAATAACAGCAATCTGCCTCAAATTTATTTCCCTTTCATTCAAAAGGAACTCATAATTGTAAATTTTGTTTATAACTTCCTCACTATGCTTCCTTTGCTGAAAAAGAGCATATTTATTTAACAAGGATATGAAAAACAAAAA
>CAZTVD010000029.1:0-6266 GCA_964616955.1 Candidatus Woesearchaeota archaeon | reverse complement strand
ATTTGTCCACAATTCCACATGCCTGTCTGATACATTGGTGTAAATGGTGAAATTTATTGTGTCTGTGCTTTCAAATTCCTTATTGGTTCTTGTCCCATTGATATAAAGATAAATTTCAAGAGGTCCTTTGTTTATGGTCATCAAAGAAGAAGTTGAAAAAGAGGTGTAATTTTCATTTCCTGTTGTATTAAACGTATAATTATAAATTCCTGCTGTGAGAGACTTTGTTTCGGGATTTGGAGTGAGAGTGTTGTTTCTGTACAAATTGCATACGAGCTGGGAAGGGCAGTTATCTCCTGAAACAGTTACCTGCTCGGGGTATGTGGCAATATTGGATGGGTTAAAAGAAATTGAAAGAGGTGGTGTGCCTTTATTTATTGTGGCAAAATAAGTCACAAAAGCAAAGGTATAGTTCTGGCTTTCCTCATAAACATATGTGAAATTGTAATAACCAACACCAAGAACATTTACATCAATAGCAGGAGAGCCTGTTGCTGTTTCAGTGCCATTTCTATATAATTTTTTTACAGCAAAAGAATCTCATTCTGAAACCCACCCAGTAACATTGATTGCATCAGGATATGTATATGTTTTACTATCTTCTGTGCCATTTAAGGCAAGGTGGATTGTGGGGGATATTTTATTTATTTGATAATAATGAGGGGAAGAGGAATTCCACACACCATATGTATCATTTGCATACCATTTGTACTGAAAATATCCTGCTGGAAGTTCCTGAAAAGTAATGTAATATTCATTTCCAACATGCGATGTGACCGAGGTATTTTCAAAACCCCCTGAAAAATTGCTTTCAAAAATAACCTTATCAAGCTCCAAATCATTCACACTTATGTTGAATTGGTAAGGGCCATTGTTATAATTTGTGGGGGAAGATGGGCTGGACTTTGGATTGGTAAAATTTGGGGCATAGTCCGAGAAAAATGATAGGGAATCATAGTTTTTGAACACAGAGGAGATTCCATCACTGGCATATATTGAAGTCACATTATATTGTCCTATTTTTCCAGTATCAGACCAATCATAAAACCATACAGGATAAGATAAGGGGGAAAGGGACACATTACTCTGTGTTCCATTGGGATACTCAAAAGTAGCATTAACAGACAGAACAGTATCATTGCCCTGCGGGTCAGTAACTGTAACATTTAGCCTTACAGCATTTCCAACAAGCACCAAACTTGTATTAAAAACAGCATTTTCTATATTTGGAGGTCCTGTCTGTTCCTCTCCCACAAAAACCTCTGGTTCTGGATATGTCTTTTTTCTGAACTGCTTGACATTCCAGAGATTGTGTTCATCCCCCCCAGAACCTGCAAGGTCTTCCAAATATGTATAAACACTGTGATTACAAACTAATCTGTCTCCTGCATACAGGTTTGTGCTTGCGTCTGCACCAAAATTCAGCCTTGATGGAAAAGGATAATTATTTGAACCGCTCGTTATTCCAGTAAATCTTACAGAACCATCAGGAGCATAAACAGTGCAATTAACACCAGGAACAGGAGAAACAATTGCAATATATTCAGCATTATTTGGGATGTAATATTCATTATCCAGCTCCCATTCAGGAAGGCACACAGCCGACTCAGAGCCGTCCTCATCAGCATATTCATGGCTTCCAACAGAATCGTTGCATACTATGTGCACACCAACACCCTGCTCTCCCCTTGTTGCAGTTCCATAATCCTTCCAATACTCATCAGAAGCATTCCATATCCCAGTAGTATTCCCTCCTTGGCTGTCAAGTATCTGGCAATATGTTCCATCATGCAGCCACCCAATATGATACCTTGTGACAAAGCAATAAAGCTCATCTGCTAAAGGATACACAGGCATTGCATCTCTGCCTCCAGAATCATGGTGGAAAAGAAGAACTGGCAGAGAAGCATTGACTCTGAACGTGTTCTGGATTGTTGAACTTGTACTTGTTCCTGCAATTTCTCTTGCTGTTGTTGAAGCACTGCCCTGTGTAACAGTAAAAGAAGTGCCCACAAGAGTGAATCCTGCACCATTATTTCCATCATAAACAGTTATTTCTGCATCTCCAAAAGGAGAATAAATGCTCCACTGCTGGCTGCCCCTCCCTATAATATTGACAAATTCTTTTGAAGCAAAACTTATTGGAACAACAGCATCTTGATTATCTCCATTTCCTGAAGCAAAAATTGGTTTTGTGGAATCCAGGCTCGAGTTCTGATTATAAAGAGTATCAGCAACAGTTGTAGTGTCTGTTTCATTGAGTAAATAATAATTTCCCTCTATTGTGATATTATTATTGTCCCTGAAACTGACTATTTTCAAATCTCCGGGGTTATCCAAAAGGTTCTGTACAATGTAATAAATGGGTTGCGGGGAAGAGAAATTAAAAACATCATATTTGCTACTCAAAGAGGTTGCATTTGGATTGCCATAATACATGAATATTGTTGTGTTTTCAGTGGAGTCAATATAAGGAACTTTCACCCAGATGTATGTGGTTGTGCTATTGCATCCAATTGTGGTTGAGTTTTCAAGATAATAAGGGATGGGGGTATTTGTATCATCAACAAACCTCATGTCTCTACAAGAAGAGTTCATTTTTCCTGCATTAATCAACGATTGTGTATCTATTTTCAGAATAATCTGGTATTCCTGCTGAACCGCGCTTGTATTTGTTATTGTAATGGGCATTCTGTAATTCCATGACTTATTCCACCAATAAGAAGCAAAGTTATGGGCATATGCTTTTTCTCCTCCAAAATCAAATTCAAGATGGTGCTTGCCTTTTGAAATAACTTTTGAAACTTCCACTCCTGTTTTATCACACCCATAATTTTTTACAACAATAGCATCCCCTTCTACTTTATAATTTAATTCTCTATCCCCACACCATACACCAAGAAACTTCAAATCCTTCCCCCACTCTGTTCCATAAACAGGTCTTATCCTCAAATCAGCAATCCCTGTTGTATTGAACTCCACCCTCCACTCTCCACCAACCACAGGATAGGATTGGAGATTGAGAATTGTTATGGAAACTTCAAATGTCTGGTTGCTTAAGTGGGGTATAACCCATTCAATATAATCAACCAAACCATTGTTATTTGTATCCTTTGCAATGAAATCATGTTCTTTCTTTGTTCCATTGGTAATCCAGTAAAGATGGATATTGTTTTTATTCGAGGTTATTTCACTTATATTGGTGTATGAAACAACATCTGTGTAATTCAATTCGGGGGCAGATATTTGGATTATTTTTTTGAATTCTGAAAGGATTTTTTCTGTTTTTCTTGGTGCCTCTGTTTCATATTCTATTTCTATTTCTCCCTTCTCAAATATGTGGATGGAACCACCTAATTTTGTGAAAAGGGCATCAGGGATTTTATACTTTTTATCACCAACCTTTTTCCATATTGTAAAGTTTGTGGTTTGGGGGGGAATTCTAAGAGTTATGTTGGTTTCATTTATTTTTGCCAATATCCTCCATTTAACAGGCTTTCCAACAATTATTTTACCCATTAATCGCCCAGCCAGATTTTTCCTTTTTTCAAAAATAGGGGGGACAGTTTCCTGTTTTTCTGTTCTGTTTAAGGGTGAACAGGAAAGGAAGAATTTTGTTTCATTTGGGAAAACCTTCCATGAAACAGAGGTATTGGTGGTGGAAAAATCTCTCAAGGGATTATTTGCAATATTGCCAAAAGAGATATTGTAAAGGATGGGGCTATTGCATGGTTTGCTTGTGATTATTGAGAAATTGAAATTTTTTTTGTTTGAAATATCAAATTCAAGATAAGCTGTCCTGTTGATTACAATGAATGTGGGTGGATTTTGGTAATAAACAGCAATAAATTCATTTTTTCCATGGCTTACATTAACAATTGATGTATTAAAAAGAAAGCTCATATCTTTATCATATATAGTTATGTTATATCCATGCAGGGAGATGTTGTATGTTCTATTATCAAAATCATTGTAAATAGTTATTAAAGAGGTTATTCTTGCATATTCATTTGCAACAATATCCGAGAACAATATTTTTTCCTCTTGCCATGTCTTTTTTTCTCTCACAACAAAATTTTTTGAAAAACTCTCATTTCCTGCATCAACTTTTATTGTCCAGTTCCCTTCACTTGATGGTATAAATGAGAAATAATAATGAGTATCATCAAGTTTGGTTATTTTTGGGAAATCATTGAAGTCGGGTCCTGAGACCTCCACACTTATGTTTAACTTTGAAGCAAGCACAATCCCAGCAAAAATGGGGTTATTTTTTGGGAACTCCTCGGCAAAAGAAAAAAATTCCTCATTACTCGAAAGAAGAATCTCAACATCTTCAAAGGGGATATGATTAAAAATCGCATATCCTGTTATGTTTGGTTGATTGAATAATAAAAAAACCATAAATAGGGCTATACCTACTACTACTGCTAAAGTTTTTCCCTCGAACACAGATTAAAAAGTGCGATTATTTATCAAATATATTTCGGTACGATTAATCAAGCGGAAATTCCCAAGTAGTAATTAGGAATTAATATACAATTATTTTAAATTCTGGATGACAGGAACAACACTTATTTTATCAGAGAATTTTTGCCATAAACACCTTTTGCTCTTTTATGAGGGAATAAAACAGAATCAGGACCAATCAAAGTTCCTGGCATTGTTGATGACATTATTCCGGTTTTGGTATTGTCACCCATAATAACACCCATCTTCCTCATTCCCGTATCAATCCCATTTATAACAATATTCCTGTTATCAAACCGGAGATTGGCTGTTGTGAATTGGGCAGCAATATTGCAATTATTTCCAATTATTGAATCAAGTATATGGCTTGTGTGGTGAGCATGCACTCCTCCCATAATTATGCTATGCTTAACTTCTGCCCTCCCAATAAAGCAATTGTCCAGTATGATTGTTCCTTTTCTTATAAAAGCATGAGGACCAACAACGCAATTTTCTCCAATATAAACGTCATCCTCTATAACTGAAAAGGGCTTTACCACTGTGCCTTTTCCTATAAAGACATTGCCAACTTCTGAATTTCTTACCTTGCCCAAAATCTTTTTTTCAAAATCCATTTCTGATTTTAAAGCATCCCATACATATTTCCCTCTAAATAAATTTTTTATTCTCCCGTCAATTTTTTTGAAAAAATAACCAACATGCATGAACATTACAAACAATAACAAATCATATTTTTTTTGATATATTTTCGAATTCTTTTATTAATCTTTCAAGTTCCTCCACAGCACCCCTCCCTCCTCTCCCGCTCAAATCTTTTCTGCATTCAGCAATATGGAAGGCAACAATATTATAACCCTCAAGTATTTCGAATCCATCAAAAAAATAAGGTTTTCTTTCATCAGCAAGAAGATTAACCCAGGAAGTTGTTGCTGCCAAAGGGTTACCAGAATCCAAATAATCAAGGCACAAAGAAATTACAAGCGGGCTTTTTTTTGATAATTTTTTCCCAAATTCCTGCCTGACAACACCCATTCCCCCCTCTCCCGAATAAATTCTCACACTAGCCCCTTCTGGAAGATAAAGCAACCAGCTCTGGAAATCAAGTTCTCCTGAGTTTATATTATCAATATGGTCATCAAATACAGCCATACCTGTCTGTTTATCCTTTTCCCAGTAGGGCATAAAAAGGGAATAAGAAAATCTGTGGTCACCACCAATCAAAACAGTTTTTTCATTAGGATTTATTCTTTTCATCAATAATTCGATGCTTTCCTGGGCACTCCTCCCGGTTTATCCACTTTTTCTATTTCCCCAACATTCAAATCATCTGCCCAGAAATCATTATACCTTTTAAAATCCGGATTTGTCCATCTCCCTCCCTCAAAATAGTTTATTTCTATAATCCTCATTTTATCACTTCACTGTTACTGACTTTGCCAGATTCCTTGGTTTATCAGGGTCACATCCCCGCAAAACTGCAAGCTGATAAGCAAGGATTTGGATGGGAATTATCTGGATTATGGGGTTCATTGAATTGGAGTCAGGGACTTTTATGAAGAAATCAAATATCTCATTATTTTTTGGAGCAACACCAATAATATACCCCCCTCTGCTTTTTATTTCCATGGCATTTGAGAGTATTTCCTTTTCATTTTCTTCTGAAACAAAGACAATGCAGGGAGTGCCGTATTCTATCAATGCAATGGTGCCATGTTTTAACTCCCCACCTGCAAATGCCTCTGCATGGATGTAAGACACCTCTTTTATTTTAAGTGCCGCCTCCATTGCTGTGGGATATT
>CAZTVD010000028.1:0-6321 GCA_964616955.1 Candidatus Woesearchaeota archaeon | reverse complement strand
ATAAGAAAAAAACAAGCAAAAGAACATGCAAAAGCTGCTGGTCTCAGATTTCCTGATTCCGCAGTTGAAGCTCTTGATAATGTTGTCAAGGAGCTCATAGACAAAGCTGCTAAAAGGGCAACAGCAAACAACAGAAAGACAATTCAAGAGCACGATTTTTAAATATATTTTTTTCTTTATTATTTAAAAAATAATGACCTGCCTTGTCCTTGGACCATCCAATTCCACAAGAAATATCTCCTGCCATGTGCCTCTCACAAGAGAGCCGTTTTTTACAGGCAGAACAAGAAATTGTTTTAAAAATCCAGAAGCAAGATGGGCAGCAGCGTTATTATCTATTTTATTGTGTTCATAATCCCCATTATAAAAAAGTTCTTTTATTTTCCCAATAATATCCTTTTTTAATCCTCTTTCACCCTCCTCCATTATGAGGGCGGCTGTTGCATGTGGCACAAAAACAAAGCACACCCCCTGTTTTTCTTTTGCAAAATCCTCCACATCATCTGTTATGTTAATAAGTTCTATTTTTTCATTTGTCCTTATAGTAATGGTTTTCATAATAGTTTTATACAATTTCAAAATAAAATATTTCCCAAAAGAACAGAATCACCTGGAAGAACAGAGATTATATCGTCTTTGTTTATTTTGTATTCACATCCCTTTTCAAGTATTCTTTTTATTTTTTCAGCAATTTTTTCTTTTGACTCGCTGCCAGGATGGATTATCACATAATTTCTTGTTTTTTTCCTTATTGCTGATTTTGGTCCGGCAATTATTCTCTCAGCAAACCCAACAGCCAATTCGAGCTTAACATTCTTTACAAAATTCTTTTTTCCCCTCACAATAAAAGAACCCATTGGCACATAAAGACCAGAAGGCGCCTGTTTGGTCACTTGGTGGGGATATATGTAATAAACATCCCCCCCTGCCATGCCAAGATTCCATGCCTTTGAATAGGATATTGTCTGCTGTGCTGCCTCCTCAATTGTTTTTATTGAGCATTTTTTACCTTTTTTCACAAGAGTGAAGGGTGAGCCATGTATGTCCGCATGAAAAACCAAATCCCCTGCTTCCATATACTTTTTCAAAAGCTCCTCGTTCTGTTTTGCATTTTTTCCACTTACAATAACAAATCCCTCGCTTGACTCAAACCACCTGAAATCATCTTTCCATGTTTTAGGTATTTTTGGCGGCTCCTTCTTTTTTTTCTCTTTTGTTGAAAGTTCATTAATTCTGTTTTTGGCAGATTCTATTTTTCTCTCGTATTTTTTAGCCATATCAAAATAATAATTCATATTTTCTCCAAGGCTTTTGTTAACATCAAGCCGCACTCCTTCAATAGTTATGCTGTTGTCCTCAGGTGATATGCTTTCCACTTTCTTTGCCTCATAACCATTATACTCATCAAGAAGCTCCTTTGTTTTGGACCATCCATATTCCCTAATGGCTCTCCTCATTTCTTTGAATATTGGTTGGATTATGTCAAAATTGCTTGCTAAAAATTCTGCCCTCTCTTTATAAAAACCCATTTTCCTTTTCAAATCCTCTATTTCCCTGCTTACCTTTTCTGACAAATCCCTTTTTTCTTGTTTTTTTTCCTCTTCTACAAGATAATCCCTTATTGCCTGATTCATATCTCCATATTTCTTTCCATGAGTTTTTGTTTTCATCTCAGTAACATATAGTTCATCATTAAGGTGGGGGCAGGGCTTTTGCTCCAGAAAATTCCTCAATTCCTCCTCTATTTTCTTTGCATCTT
Organism: Candidatus Woesearchaeota archaeon; assembly: GCA_964616955.1. GTDB lineage: Archaea > Nanobdellota > Nanobdellia > B33-G15 > B33-G15 > CAZTVD01. Next base: position 4,562 of record CAZTVD010000028.1, on the reverse strand, counting down.
TCAGGGACAATTTGTTGAGTTCTGTGTTCTTTTTAATGCCTGCCCTAAAACACAATTCCTCAGCATATTTCCCACCCAAACCAACATCAATTGCAAGAAACCGGACAACATCTTTTTTTTCAGATTTTTTAAAATCCATAATACCCATTAATGGCTTTGGGGGAGAATATATCTCCCCTGGCTTTATCCACCTGTCCCCGTATTTTTTAACATAAAGAGATTGGAGAATTTTGTTGTTTTTTATAACAATGATGTTTCCGGGCCATATAATTTCAAAAACAACAACATATTTTTCTTTTTTCTCAAAAGTAAAATAAACAATTCTCTCAAGACCTTCCTGGCTTATTTCAACAAGCCTTGAGCCCCTCAGATATTTTCTCAAAAACATGCAAAAATTGGATGGTGTGCTGTCGTGCTTCTTTTCCATGATATAAAGCCCTTTTCCAGGAACAAGAACAAGCACCTCCTTTTTTCCTGAATAAAAATGGAAATGTATCTCCTTTCCTTTGTTGTATATTTTCTCCAATCTTGCGCCTTCAAGCCTCTTTAATTCTTTTAGCAAAAAATACAAATCCACACCACCAAGCTGTTTCACCATATTTGTTTTAAAGCAATTTTGCCTATTAAATTATTGATGGGCAAGGACATATTGGAATTTTATCCACTAGACATACAATACTCCACCGAGGAGAACAGGGCAGTCATAGAAATATATGGAATTACTGAAGAGGGGAAAAGAGTTATTGTGAAAGATGATGATTTCTTGCCTTTTTTTTATCTGCATAACAAAGACCCAAAAAAAGCATTGAGTGGTGTTAAAAAACTAAAAGAAGGCGATTATTATGTTGTTGGTGCAGAAATTACAAAAAAGAATTATATGGGGGAGGAGATTGATTTAATAAAAATCTCAGTAAATCATCCCTCAGGAATCCAAAAAATAGCAAAAAAATGCAAAGAAGTTGGGGGTTATGTGAGAAAATTTGAGAAGGATATCCCATTTTATAAGAGGTATATTCTTGAGAAGAATATACAATTTTTTACAAGAACAAGGGTGGAGGGGCATGCCCTCTCCTTAAATGAGCCAATAATAGTCAGGGCAAATAAAATAGAAAACCTGAATGGAGACACAATAAAGGATTTGAAACTCATTGCATTTGATATAGAAACATACAGCAGAGGAAATTATTCTATTCCTGAAAAAGACCCTGTTATAATGATTTCCCTATATATCAATGGAAAAACAAAAATCCTGACAACAAAAAAAACAGAAGGAAAAGATGTGGAAGTATTGAAAAGCGAGGAGGACATGATAAAAAGGTTCATAGAAATAATAGACCGGGAAAAACCACACATAATTACAGGGTATAATATAGACCTGTTTGATTTTCCTTATTTGAAGGAAAGGGCAAAGAAATACAATATGAAACTTCTGCTTGGATGGAATAGGGAGAATATGTCAAAAGTGAGAAGGGGGAGAGAATATTCTCCCAGAATAAAGGGAATCATAAGCATTGACTTGTATCCATTTGTGAGGAATATTCTTGCACCAACACTAAAAACAGACGTGTATAATCTCAATGCTGTGGCAAACGAGATAATAGGGGAAGGCAAAATAAAATTTGATAAGGGAAACATGGGGGAATTGTGGGATAATGGCGATGTAAATAAAATTGTTGAATACAGCAGAAGGGATGCACTAATAACAGGAAAACTTGCAGAGGCCCTTATTTTCCAGATAATTGAGCTCTCAAAAGTAGTAGGTCTTCCACCGTATGATATATGCAGGGTAAGTTATTCTCAATATGTTGAGTTTTATATGATGAAAAAAGCAAATGAGAGGGGGGAGGCAATACCAAACAAACCAACAAAGGAAGAAATAGAAAAAAGGTTTAGAAGGACATACACGGGCGCTTTTGTTTATGAGCCAGTGCCAGGAATATATGAAAATATTGTTTCACTTGATTTCCGTTCCCTATATCCCTCCATTATAATAAGCTATAACATCTCACCAGACACATTAAATAAAGGGCATGACTATGAAAGTCCCGAAATAAATGGTGGGAGAAGATACCACTTTCCAAAAAAACCATTGGGATTTTTCCCTTCTGTTCTGAAAAATGTGCTTGAAAGGAGATGGACAATAAAATCAATGTTGAAAAAAACAAAAAAAACAGAAAAAAGTTATAAAATACTTGATGCAAGGCAATATGCCCTAAAAACAATAGCCAATGCAACCTATGGCTATCTTGGGTTTCCTGCAGCAAGGTGGTATTCAATTGAATGTGCTGAGAGCATAACTGCATGGGGAAGACACCATATAAAGGAATTGATTAAAGATGCTGAAAAAAAAGGGTTCAAAGTGCTTTATGGTGATACTGACTCTGTTTTTTTCACAGTAAGGAAAAAACATGATTATGTTGAATTTTTGGAGGAAGAAAACAAAAAAATGCATGGCATGATAGAACTTGAATTCAGTGATTTTTACAAAACAGGTATTTTTGTAAGCAAAAAAACAGAAAGGAGGGGGGCAAAAAAGAAATATGCCCTGCTGAATGAGGAGGGGTTCATAGAAATAAAAGGATTGGAATATGTGAGAAGGGACTGGTCTGAAATTGCAAGAGAGTGCCAAAAACTGGTTATAGAGACCCTATTGAAGGAAAAAAATGTGGAAAAGGCGAGAAGGATAGTGGAAGAAATTGTAAAAAAATTGAGGAAACATGAGGTTCCCGTTGAAAAAACAATCATTTATACCACACTGAAAAAACAAATAAAGGATTACAAGGCAATAGGTCCCCATGTTGCTGCTGCAAAAAAAGCAGAAGCAAAAGGTATAAAGATTTTTCCAGGAACAATACTCGGGTACATCATTGTTGAAGGTGAGGGCTCTATTTCTGATAGGGCTGTGCTATATGAAGATGTTCTTGAAAAAGGGAAAAAATATGACCCAGAATATTATATAAAAAACCAGATAATTCCTGCTGTTGAAATGATTTTGGATATTGCAGGCATTGAAAGCAGGGAAGAAAGGCTGGAGAAATTTGCAGGTGGGTGAATGGAAGATTATATCAAGGCCGGGAAAATAGCATCAAAAGCGAGGGAATTTGGTATTAAATTACTGAAAGAGGGGGCATTTATCAAAGATATTGTTGAAAAGATTGAGGGAAAAATAAAAGATATGGGGGGAGAAATGGCTTTTCCTGTAAATATATCTTCCAATGAATTTGCTGCGCATGACACTGCTGACAACAACGATGAACGAATTATAAAAAAGGGAGATGTTGTAAAAGTGGATGTTGGTGTACATATAAATGGCTATATTGCAGATACAGCAAAAACAAAGGAGGTTGGAACAAACAGATATAGGGACCTCATAATGGCATCAGAAAAAGCACTTGAACAGGCAATAAAACTCCTGAAACCAGGCATAAAATTATGGGAAATTGGGGAGACTATAGAACAAACAATAATGGGATATGGATTCAACCCCATAAGAAACCTCAGCGGGCATATGCTTGAGAGATACATTTTGCATGCAGGAATAAGCATACCAAATTACAACAATAACAACAAAGAGGAATTGAAAAAAGGGCAAGCAATTGCATTAGAGCCATTTGCAACTGACGGGGTGGGCATAGTGGTTGATAAGGGAGAACCCAAAATATTCGGATTTGAAAAAAAATCAAGGATTTCAAGAAGCATCTCAATGGATCTAAAAAGAAAATACGGCAACCTTCCATTTGCAAAAACATGGCTCAATAAAAGGGAATTATTTTACCTTCACAGCATGATTAAGGAGGGGGCAATAAGGGCATATCCCCCCCTTGCAGAAAAGTCAGGGGGGATAGTAAGTCAGACAGAGCATACAATAATAATAGATGAAAAACCAATAGTAACAACAAAATAATCATTCATAGAGTTTGTATCTCATTATTTGTAAGGCATGGATTCAGTAAAAAAAGTAGTTTATTATTATTGCTATTGGATGTGTTGGTATGTTATATATATAATATAAGCAAAGTTTTTTAAATAAGGAGGGGGTCTGAATAAAAATGTTTCCAAAAAGCTCTTTAAAAAGGATTCTAAAAAAAGCAGATGTGAACAAGTCAACTGAAAAAGCAAAAGAGGTATTGGGTGATATTTTGTGGGAGATATGCAGGATGATAACAGAGAGGTCAATTGCCCTTGCAAAACATGCAAAAAGAAAAACAATAAAAAAAGAAGACATTATGCTTGCAAAATCAGAAATATGGGGTTAAATTCTTATGATTCTCATAATTGCAGAAAAGCCGAGTGCAGCTGAGAAAATAGCAAAAGCCCTTGATGTACAAAAAAAAATTGAAAAAAATGGCACATATTATTTTGAATCTAATAACAAAGTGGTTGTTCCTGCTGTTGGCCATCTTTTTGGTTTGAAACAAAGCGTAAAAGGTTCCTTTTATCCTATATTTGACGTAAGGTGGGCTCCAACTTTTGAAATAAACAAAAAAAATGAATATGCAAGAAAATATTTTGAAAACATAAGGAGATTTCAAAATTCTGCTGAAAAAATTGTAATTGCAACA
>CAZTVD010000027.1:0-6387 GCA_964616955.1 Candidatus Woesearchaeota archaeon | reverse complement strand
AAAAAAGGGAAAAAAAGGAAATTGTGAAAAAAGAGGAACCCAAAAGGAAAAAGAAGGAAGCTAAAAAGGAAAAACCACTGCCTGAAAAAGAAAAAGGTGAAAAGAAGTGAAACTTCACAAAAGGCTTGCAGCAGCAATAAAAAAAGTGGGGAAAAGAAGGGTGAGGATAGTTAAACCTGAAGAGGTCAAGGAGGCAATTACAAGGGAGGATGTGAGAATACTCATAAAAACAGGCGCAATAGAAATAAAAAAGAAAAAAGGTGTGAGCAGGGCGCGGGCAAGGAAACTTAAAGAGCAAAGAAGGAAGGGAAGGAGGAGGGGGGAAGGAAGCAAAAAAGGAAGGGTGCTGAAAAAAAAGGAAAAATGGGTAAGGAGGGTAAGGGCACAGAGGAAGTTCATAAAAATGCTCAAAGAAAAAAACAAACTCGGACCAAGGACATACAGGGTGCTTTACAGGAAAATAGGAGGGGGGTATTTCAGGTCTGTGGCTCACATAAAAACATATCTTGAAAAAATGGGTGAGGAAATTGGCAAATAAACCAACATATTCTGTGAAATTCAGGAGAAGAAGGGAGAAAAAGACAAATTACAGAAAAAGGAGAATAATGCTTCTATCCGGAAGAGTCAGGTTTGTTGTGAGAAGAACAAACAAAAGAATCATATGCCATATAGTTGAATCAAAAGCAGGACAGGACAGAACATTGTGCTGGGCAGATTCAAGGGAATTAAAAAAATATGGGTGGAACCATGCTGTTTCAAACATACCTGCTGCATATTTAACCGGCTATTTGTGTGCAAAAAAATCAAAAAAGAAAAAGGCAATACTTGATATGGGGCTTTTCAGGTCAACAAAAGGCTCAAGGATATATGCGTGTGTCAAGGGAGCAATTGATGGGGGAATGGACATACCTGTTAATGAGGACATTCTTCCAAAAGAGGACAGAATAAAGGGAAAACACATAAAAGAGGACATGGAGAAATTATTTGAAAAGGTAAAAAGCAAGATAGGGGGAGCAAAATGAGTGAGTGGATTCCAAAAACAGAGGATGGAAAAAAAGTTTTGGCGGGCGAGATTGAGAGCATAGATTATTTCATTGACAGGGGAAGGAGAATAATGGAGCCAGAAATAGTGGATAAATTAATTCCAAACCTTGAAGCCCAGCTTCTGTTAATAGGCCAGTCAAAAGGAAAATTTGGAGGGGGGAAGAGAAAGCCATTCAGGGTAACGCAAAGAAAAACAGAGGATGGAAGCAAGCCGAAATTCTCTGTAATGGCAGTAGTGGGAAACAGGGACGGGTATGTTGGGATAGGATTTGGCACATCCTCTGAAACAATGCCTGCAAGGGAAAAGGCAATAAAAAATGCTAAATTGAACATCATAAAAATAAAAAGAGGGTGCGGTTCATGGCAGTGCGGATGCAAATCCCCGCACTCAATACCCTTCAAAATAAGCGGAAAATGCGGTTCTGTAAGGGTAGAGTTCCTTCCTGCCCCAAGAGGCACAGGTCTGGCCGTGCATTCTGAATGCAAAAAAATATTTGAGCTTGCAGGAGTGGAAGATGTGTGGGGAAAATCATTTGGCCAGACAAGAAGGAGAATAAACCTGATAAACGCCTGTTTTGATGCACTTAAAAGCATTAAAAAAACAAAGTCAATGGATTCCTTTGAAAAGGAGTCAGGTGTTGTGGAGGGCGCAAAATGATAGCAGCCATTCTTATAAGGGGCACAGTAACTGCAAGGAAACAAATAAGAAAAGCGCTTTATGTTATGAAATTAAGAAAAAAATTCTCAATGAGATTATTTGAAAATAAAGAAAATAATATGAAAATGCTCAAAAAAGTGGAAAATTATGTAATGTATGGGGAGATAAGCAAGGAGCTTGTTCAGGAAATAATCAAAAAATTTGGGGAAAAAGATGTTTATCACCTGCATCCGCCAGTGGGTGGATTCAAAAAAAGCATAAAACTCCTATACCCGCAGGGTGAAACAGGAAAGAGAAGCAAGGAGGACATGGAGAATTATATCAGGAGGATGATGGTGTAATGGGGCTCTCTAAAAAAACCAAAAAGAAAAGGGGATATTCAAGAAGGCAGGGATTGAGAAGGAGAGGGTCAGGAAACAGGGGAGGAGTTGGAAGAGCGGGATGGGGCAAAAGGGCCAAGCAAAAAAAGCCAAAATACATAACAGAACCCAGAAAAAAGGGCTTTAAATCAGTGAAAAAAAAGCTCAAAGCAATCAATCTCTCAGATATAAAAGAAAATGTTGAATTAAAGGGATATAAAGTGCTTGGCAGGGGCGAAATAAAAAAGGGTCTTGTTATCAAAGCATCACAATTCACACAAAAGGCAAAGGAAAAAATAGAGAAATCCGGGGGGAAGTGGGTTGAAATTCAGTGAAATTCTCCAATCTCTGCCAGAAGTGAGCCAGCCAAAAAAGAAAATAAAATTTGAGGAGAGATTGAAGTGGACGGGCATTGTTCTTGTGATTTATTTTGTTCTCTCCATGGTCCCATTATATGGTTTGAGCCCCTCCTATGTGAGCAGGTTTGAGACACTTTCCATATTGTTGGCAGCAAATTTTGGTTCATTGATAACCCTTGGTATTGGTCCAATAGTCACAGGGAGCATCATATTGCAATTGTTGGTGGGTGCTGAAATAATAAAAATAGATACAACAACAAGAGAGGGAAGGGCCATGTATCAGGGAATCCAAAAGCTTTTCTCGATTTTTTTCATTGTTTTTGAAAATCTGATTTATGTGCTTTCTGGTGCCCTGCCCCCAGTTGCCAATACACCCTATTATATTTCCATCCTTGCCCTGCAATTGATTTTTGGGGGGATTCTTTTGATGTTCCTTGATGAGGTTGTATCAAAGTGGGGCATTGGCTCAGGCATTTCCCTGTTTATTGCAGCAGGTGTGAGCAGGCAGATTTTTGTAAATGCCCTTTCTCCAGTAGATGCAGGCACGGGGTATCCTATTGGGGCTTTGTGGAGGGCAATAATCCTTGTTACTCAGGGTTTTTTCAGGTCAGCATGGCTCCCAATAATAACAATCATATCTACAATTGTTGTTTTTTCCCTTTCCATTTATCTCCAATCAGTAAAAGTGGAAATTCCGTTGAGCCTGGGGAGGATAAGGGGTCTTAACATGAAATGGCCCTTGAGCTTCATATACACAAGCAATATACCAGTGATACTTGTTGCTTCACTGCTTGTAAGTGTTCAGGTATGGGGCTCAATGATGTATAATATGGGTTATCCAATATTGGGCGAGTATGAAACAGTAAATGGGAGGCAGGTCCCAAAAAGTGGAATTGTGAAATACCTAAATGCCCCAAGAATAACGGACCTGTTATTTGGATTCAATATGGACGTGCTGTTATCCCTTGTTATATACAGCATTTTTATGGTAGGCGGTTCTGTGATTTTTTCAGTATTGTGGGTGAACATTGGGGGGCAGGATGCTTCAACACTTGCAGACCAGATAAGCTCCTATGGCCTTACCATACCAGGATTCAGAAGCGATAAAAGGATACTTGAATCGTTTTTGTCAAGGTATATAATGCCCCTTGCTGTTATGGGCGGATTTGCTGTGGGCATGCTGGCTGTTGTGGCTGACCTTTTTGAAGCACTTTCAAGGGGGACAGGAATTTTATTAACAGTCATGATAATATACCAATTTTATGAGCAAATAAAAAGGCAATATATGCACGAGCTTCCTCCATGGCTCGTGAAGTTTTTCAGGGGATAAAAATGGATTACGTTGCATTTTCACAGGTGCTTTTGATTGGATTCACAGCAGCTCTTGCTTCAAAGATTGTCATGTATAAAATGGTTGATATGGACAAATTGAACACTCTTAAAAAGGAAATAAAGCAAAAGCAAAAAGAACTGAGAAAAATGAAAGCAGGCACAAAAGCATATGAAAAACTTTCAACAGAGATTATTGATAAAAATCTTGAAATATCAAAAATGCAGCTGAAACCATCCACAATAACATTCATACCTTTCTTTTTGTTGTTCATGTGGATGAATGTGTATTTCAAAAAGACACCTGCTTTCATAATACTGCCTTTTTCCTTGCCAATAATTGGGAATGATATTGGGTGGCTGCTCACATATATTCTATCAACAATGATTTTTTCTGCAATATTAACAAAAATTTTTGAAACAAGGTATGGGAGGGATAAATGATGTTTGAAATTGGAAGGGTGTGTATTAAAACAGCAGGGAGGGAAGCAGGGAGGATTTGTGCCATAGTTGATGAAAAAGAAGGATATTACATAATAGACGGTAATGTGAAAAGAAGGAAATGCAGTGCAAAACATCTTGAACCAACAAAATTTATAATAGACATAAAAAAAGGAGCGAAACCAGAAACAATAAAAAAATTACTCAGCGAATTGGGGTTTGAGGTTGCGGAGAAAAAAGTGAAAAAGGAGAAAGTGAAAAAAGAAAAACCAGTGAAAAAAAGAAAACAGCACGAAAAGGCAAAGAAAAAAGGAGAGGCAGAAAAAAAGGAGAAAAGGCAGAAAACAGGGAAAAAGAAGGAAAAAGAAAAAAAACAGAAATCAAAAAAAGCCGGGGCAAAGAAGGGAAAAGCAAAAGAAACAAAAAAAGGAACATCCAAACCAAAAAGAACAGCAAAAAAGGGCAAGGAGAAAAAAACAGCAAAAAAGAAATAAGCTTATTGCTCTGGCAGGGGAGAAATACATTGGATTAAAAACAGAGGGAAGATAAACCAACATACTGGACAGAGGGCATATATAAAAAGCAAAAAATATCCAAAAAAGAAATAAAACCCTGTTTTGACTTTATTCTATGGAACTCCCATTTGAAAAAATCAGGAGAGAAATTATAATAAAGCAGGAAGAGGAAGCAGGAGAATATGGATACATCCCTGAAAAAAGACCAATTGAGTATTATATCAAATATGGAATAATAAACCTTGACAAACCATCTGGACCAACATCCCATCAGGTGAGTTCATGGGTAAAGGACATATTGCATTTAAAAAAAGCCGGGCATTCAGGGACACTTGACCCAAAAGTAACAGGTGTGCTCCCAATAGCACTTGAAAGGGCTACAAAAATATTATCCTTCCTTTTGAAAGCAGGGAAGGAATATGTTGGCGTTATGAGGTTGCACAAGGACGCCACTGAAAAGCAAATAAGAAGGGTAATGGGGGAGTTTGTGGGAGAAATAAAACAAAAACCTCCTGTAAGGTCAAATGTGAAAAGGGTGGAAAGAAAAAGGAATGTTTATTATATCAACATACTGGAAATTGAGGGCAGGAATGTCCTTTTCAGGACAGGCGTGCAGGCAGGCACCTATATAAGAAAATTATGCGATGACATAGGGAAAAAGTTGAATACAGGCGCGCACCTTGAGGAATTGAGAAGGACAAAAGTGGCTGGATTCAGGGAGGAAGAAAGCGTAAAATTGCAGGATTTGGCTGATGCCTGGCATTATTTCAAAGAGGGCGATGAAAAAGAGATAAGAAAAGTAATTCTTCCTGTTGAAAAGGGAGTGGAACACCTTCCAAAAATATGGATGACTGATTCAGCAGTCAGTTCTGTGAGCCATGGGGCAAGATTGGCTGTTCCCGGCATTGTAAAGTTTCATACAAAAATAAAAAAAGGCGAGTGGGTGGGGCTGATGAGCTTAAAAAACGAGCTTGTTGCAGTTGGAAGGGCTGTTATGGACTCGGAAGAAATAATGGAAAGGGAAAAGGGCATTGCTGTTGAAATGGAAAGGGTGATTATGCCTGCAGGATTATACAAAAAATTGTGGCAGGGCTAAAAGCAAAAGAATTAATGGATTGCTTGAGTTTTTTTTCAAATATTGAATAAGAGAAAATCAAAAAAGCAAAAGCATTTGGAACGCCCATTCATTGCCCCACATAAAAAGAACATTTATAAAAATGCCTCATATTAAAAAGGCATGGAAGGAATGGAGATACCATTATCAAGGATCATAATAATAATGATATCTTTTCTTGCAACATATGGGCTTGGCCTTCTGCCATCTGCTTTATTAATATATTTTGTTTATAATTTGATTGGGGGCGGGCTTCTATTTTTCATTGTCCTTCCTTTTGTGCTTGTGCTGTGCTTTTACCTTTTTGTGATATTCACAATAATGGTAATTGGGTTTGTAATAAAAACATTCAGAATACAGTATAAAGAAGGGGAATACAAGCTCACATTGAAACAACCAATGGTCCTGAGATTTGCAATATATGGTGCAATATTCCATCCAATGAACTGGCTTTTGTCAGAACTCCACACCTACAATTTCAAGGAAATGCTTCTCAAAGCAGCAGGGGCAAAAATAGGCAAAGGGGTAACACTTGGGGGGTTCATAACAGACCCGCCGTTATTTGAGG
>CAZTVD010000026.1:0-6415 GCA_964616955.1 Candidatus Woesearchaeota archaeon | reverse complement strand
GGTGGGGGTACTAAACAAAGGCGAACTTGTTGCAATGGGAAAAATAAAGGAATTAAAGTTGAATTATAATGCAACCACACTTGAACAGGTTTTTTTCAAAGCAGTTGGGTACAATAAATAGGTTATTGATAATCTAACAATAAAGAATCTTTATGGATAATATCTATTCATAACCCTTGGGTATGGCAATGTATCCCTTATGTGGTCAAGCCCACATACCCACATCAATAACCTCTCTATGCCAAGCCCAAAACCCGAATGTGGCACACTGCCATATCTTCTCAAATCAAGATACCATTCATAATCCTTTTTTTTCAAACCAAACATTTTCATGCTTTCCAAAAGCAATTTCATATCATCTTCTCTCTGACTTGCCCCTATTACCTCTCCATATCCCTCTGGAGCCATCATGTCCGAACACAAAACTGTTTTTGGATCATTTGGATTAACTTTCATATAAAATGCTTTCATCTCCCTCGGGTAATGAGTCACAAAAAAAGGTTTTTTTGAATACCTTGTCAATTCCCTCTCTTCATCTGCCCCCAAATCATCCCCCCACTCTATTTCAACCCCTTTTTCCTGCAATATTTTTACTGCTTCTTCATAGGTCATCCTTCCAAAAGGTGGCTTTACCCTTTTGAGCGGCTTCAAATCCCTGCCCAAAAACAGCAACTCTTCCTCCCTTTTTTCAAGAACCCTTTTAACAATATGGCTCACAAGTTTTTCCTGAACTCTCATATTATCAATATAATCCATCCATGCCATTTCCGCCTCAAGATGCCAATACTCTGCCACATGCCTTCTTGTTCTTGATTTCTCTGCTCTAAAAGAAGGAGTCAGAGAATAAACTTTTTCAAGGGAAAAGATGAGTGATTCCAGATACAACTGTGCTGATTGACTCAAATACGCCTTTTTTCCAAAATAATTAAATGAGAATAGGGTGGAACCGCCCTCGCATTGACCTGAAACAATTATGGGAGGTGTTACCTCATGAAATCCATTTTTTTTGAACCATTCTCTTGCTGATTCAAGCACTGTTTCTTTGATTTTCATTATTGCTGTGAGTTTCCTTGACCTTAACCACAAATGCCTGACATCCAAAAGGAATTCCACACTTTGGTCCTTTGTTATTGGAAACCTCTCAGAAAGACCAACAATACTTATTTTTTCTACAATTATTTCATATCCTGTGGGTGCCCTTTTGTCCCTTCTCAATACACCACTGACTTCAACAGAAGATTCTATTGATGCAGGCGTCTCCCCCTCTAGAACACACTGGACAATGCCAGTAGAATCCCTTAAAACAAGAAATGTTTTTCCTTTTAATTGCCTCTTTCTGTAAACCCATCCCCTTATTTTTACTTTCTTTCCTTCAAATTTTTCTGAAAGCACTTTCTTTATGTGTATGAATTTCATATTTCTTATATCCCATTAATATTTTTAAGTATTTGTGGGTAATTTTGAAAACATCAACATGGCTGCCCTGAAATTTTTCATTGGTTTCCTGTGCCATTTATAAGAATATTTTAGGGGAAAATCAAACTCTTTTAATTTTTCACATTTGAATCCATTTTCTTCAGCAAATCTCCTGAGAAACTCAAAAGAATTTGCTGTATGTATTGAGTATATTTTCTTACAAAGTTCAAAGGCTTTTTTTAAAAAAAATCTGTCCCTGTGGAAAGGTTTTCTCCCAAAAGGGGGATTCATTATCACAGTATCTACCTTCATATTGAAATCATTTATATCTGAAAGCACAAATTCTATTCCATAATCGCCCGCATTTTTCTTGCATATCTCCATCATTTTTCTGTCAATTTCCACAGCATAAACCTTTTTTGCTCCAAGAATTTTTGAACCAATTGCAAAAATTCCATTTCCTGCACCAAAATCAGCCACCATTTTTCCCTCAATATCTCCATTCATAAAAGCAAACCACAACAATTCAGCAGCAATATGGGGAGGAGTAGGGTATTGTTGTAATTTATAATCATTTCCACCCATGTTTATTTTTGAAAGAGCAATTTCCAGCTTTTTTTTAGAAGCCATGTTGATTCATTTATAACGCGCGTATAAAAGTTTATCATATTCCACAATTTTCCAACCAATTTTTTTGAAAAAAATCACAGCATGCTCAGAGAGGTCTGTTGTAATTATTGGCAGATTTTTATGCAAAAATTTTCTGTGGTCCATAAGACATTTTATTAAAATTCTCATTAATCCCTTTCCGCTGAATTTCCTATGGGTCCCCATTTTGTTGATTACATATGCTTTTAATGGTTTTCCCATAAAAGCAGTGGGGGCGTGTTTCCACACATCAAAACCCAAAAAGGCAACAGGGAAATAATTGCCCCTTAAGAGGTCCTTTTCTCTGAAAGCCACAAAAACACCACCAATCGTGCCATCAAAACGATAAATCATATTCCCCCTCAAATTATGACTCACATATGCCTCCTTGATTGAATAATAAAGATTTCTCAATTCATAAGAACCTCCCCTATTTGCCTTTCCATCAACAAACAAAACAACAAAAAACCTCTCTCCAAAAAAACCTTTTTTGAAAAAGCCTACTGGAACCACTCTTCCCGTATCCGCACCAATTTTTTCTTTTAATGTTTTGAATATTTTAAACAATTTTAGCACATGTTTCCTTTCTTTTTCAAGCATTCTTTTGAAAAGAAAAGCATAATAACCATAATTCTGATTATGTGTCAATTTATTAAACCTGTCAATTAAACTATCAATTTTTTTGTCAATATCTGCTGGCGGTTCCTGAAAAAAGAAAGGTGGTATTATCCTCATTGTTTTTTCTATAAAACATCATTTATTAATTGTTTGATTTGGCAAATTTATATAAATCTTAACAATTGTTAATTTTTATGCTCGAATTAAGGAATGTAAGTGTTTTTTCAGGGGATAAGGAGATAATTAAAAATGTGAGTCTAAAAATAAAAAGAGGAGAAATACATGTGCTTGTTGGTCCAAACGGCTCTGGAAAATCCACTCTTGCAAAAGCAATAATGGGAATCGGGGATTTTAAGGTAAACGGGAAGATTTTGCTTGATGGTAAGGAAATATCAAAATTCCCGCCTGAAAAAAGGGCTGAAAAAGGAATTTTTTTGGGATTCCAGAACACCCCGCCCATAGAGGGAGTCAGTATGAAAATGCTTTTTTATCATTTATCCCAAAAGTTCAGGACAAAATTTAATGCAGAAGAATTTGGAGTAAATGACATAATACACAGGGATAATTCAGATTTTTCTGGTGGAGAGAAAAAAAAATATGAACTCATACAGATGATTGGAATGAAGCCAAAATATGCAATAATGGATGAAATGGACTCTGGCATGGATGTGGATTCCCTTGAAAAAGCCCTTCAAATAATAAAAAGCATGAAAAAAACAGGGTTCCTCCTCATAACACATAGAACAAAGAAATTCAGGAATATTGAACCTGACAGGGTGCATGTAATGGTTAAAGGAAGAATAATCTGTTCAAGTGGACCCTCTGTTCTGGAAAAAGTTGAAAAAAAAGGTTTTGGTGGTTTTGATGATAGATGTTGAGAAAATGAGCAGGGAGAGGGGAGAACCGCAATGGATGAGAAAATTAAGAAAAAAAGCAATAAAAGCATTCAACAAAATGCATGAGCCAAAATTTGGACCCGAACTCAACATAGATTACGAGAAAATGGTTTTTTATTCTCCAAAAAATAAAATAAAAAGCCTGTCCCAACTTCCGCAAGAAATGAAAAAAACACTTGACAAACTTGGAATCTCTGAATTTGAAAAAAAAATGCTTGCAGGCATATCAGTCCAAATGGACAGCAGCATTATTTATGAAGAAATGCTGAAAAACCTGAGGGAGAAAGGTGTAATAATAGAACCAATGGACGAAGCCATTAAAAAATATAAGTGGTTGAAAGATTATTTTGCAAAATTAATTCCATATAATGATCACAAATTCTCAGCACTGCATACAGCATTATGGAGCGGGGGAGTGCTTGTAAAAATTCCTGCAAATGTTGAGATAGACATCCCTATCCAAACATTTTTTCTCCTTCAACAAAACAGAATAAGCCAATTTGAACATACAATTATAATTGCAGAAAAAAACAGCAAAGTCCATTATATTGAGGGCTGTTCTGCTCCGATTTATCTTGAAAAACCTCTCCATATAGGGAATGTGGAGATTTATGTAAAGGAAGGTGCAAACGTCCAATTCACAACAATTCAAAACTGGACAAAGGAAGTCATAAACCTTGCTACAAAAAGGGCTGTTCTTGAAAAAAATGCATCATTAAAATGGCTATCTGCCTCTCTTGGAAGCAAAATAAGCATGTTTTATCCAACAACCATTCTCAAAGGGGATAATTCAAAAGTGGAAAACCTTTCAGTCAATTTTGCCAACAAAAATAGAATACTTGATACTGGCGGGAAATCAATCCATATTGGAAAAAACACAAGCTCAAAAATTGTGAGCAGAAGTGTGGTTTCTGGAAAGGGAAAAGCAAATTTCAGGGGAAAGATAGAAGTGATGAAAAATGCTGATAAAGCAAAAGCATATATGAGGTGTGATTCCTTATTGTTATCAAAAGACTCACAATCAGAAACATATCCTGCTATAAAAAGCAAAAATAAAAATGTTGAACTTGCGCATGAAGCAACAATTGGGAAAATAGGTAAAGAAAAAATGGATTATTTAAGAAGCAGGGGGTTCAAAGAGGAAGAAGCAATTTCCCTTATTGTTAATGGATTTATGGAACCCATAGTGAGAGGCATACCTTTCGAGTATGCAATTGAAATAAAAAGAATTCTTGATATGGAACTTGGAGTTAACACTTAATATTTTTTCCAAGTGCTTTTTTTAGTGCATTCAAAGAAACAAGAGCGCATTTTGCCCTTGTCTTTATATTGCCCAATTTTTTAAAAAATTCTTTTTCATCCATTTCAAGTATCTGTGATGTTGTTTTTCCTTTTGCCATCTCTGACAAAATAGAAGCAGAAGCAATAGATATGGCGCATCCCTCACCTTCAAATTTTATATCACTTATCACTCCATTTTCTGTATTCACATAAAACACAATCATATCCCCACATATAGCATTGCCTGCTTTTCCTGTATAATCCGCATCTTTCAAAATTCCCCTGTTTCTGGGATGTTTGTAATGGTCTATTATTTCCTCAGCATACATCACAGGTGCCTCCTTATCTCTTCAAGCTGTTTTACAAAGAAATCTATTTCCTCTTTTGTATTATAAATGTAAAAACTCGCTCTAACTGTTCCGAGTATATTCAATTTTCTCATGAGGGGTTGTGCGCAATGGTTTCCACTCCTCACTGCAATTCCCTTTTTATCAAGAAGATAAGCCACATCATGAGGATGTATTTTTCTAAGATTAAATGAAATAATACCTGCTCTTTTTTTAGGACCATATATCTCTGCATCAATTTTTTCAAGCGCATATTTAGTTAATTCTTGAATATAATTTTCTACATTTTGCATGCCAATTGAATTAAGATAATCCAGAGCAGCAGAAAACCCCACAGCACCCGCAATATTTGGAGTTCCTGCCTCATATTTCCATGGGAGAGTATTCCATGTAGAGTGATGCTCAAAAACTTCTTCAATCATATCCCCCCCCGTTATAAATGGTCTCATTTCCTCCATAATCTCCTTTTTTCCATAAAGAACCCCTATCCCTGTTGGACCAAGCATTTTATGGGAGGAAAAGGCAAAAAAATCGCATCCCATTTTTTTCACATCTATTTTCATATGGGGTGCAGATTGGGCGCCATCAACAAGAAAATAAGCATTGTTTTCGTGGGTTATTTTGGCAATTTCTCCAACAGGGTTTATTGTGCCAAGAACATTGCTCACATGAGTCATTGAAACAAGCTTTGTTTTGTTGCTTATTTTACTCTTCAAGTCCTCTATGTCAAGTTCCCCATTATTTACTTCCACAAATTTTAGAACAATGCCTTTTCTTTTTTCAAGTATCTGCCAAGGGACTATATTGCTATGGTGTTCCATCAAAGACACTATCACCTCATCTCCCTTTTTAAAATCCATGCAATTTGCCACAAGGTTTATTGATTCTGTAGTATTTCTTGTAAAAACCACCTCATCCCAATTACAATTTATAAAATTGCCAGTCTTTCTGTGTGCTTCTTCATACAAATCGCTTGCTTCCTGGCTCAACCTGTGTACTCCCCTATGTATGTTTGCATTATAATTCTTATAAAAATCAGAAATAGCATCTATGACTTTGAATGGCTTTTGGGTAGTGGCAGTATTATCAAAGTAAATAAGAGGGTAACCCTCTATTTTTTTATTAAAAATCGGAAAATCCTTTCTTATCTCCTTGAAATCCATTGAAAAAAACTCAACAATCGTTTATTAAAAAATTTGCTCATATCTT
>CAZTVD010000025.1:0-6783 GCA_964616955.1 Candidatus Woesearchaeota archaeon | reverse complement strand
AGTGTTTCTCCTTACCCTGTGCTTGAATTTAATGAGGATTCAATAACAATTTATCTTGTTAACATTACCCAGAACACAACACTTATTATTAATTCCACTGGCAGCGAGCCACTTCATAATATAACATTTTCATGCATAACTGGAGATATATGTAATGACTTCAATCCAATGTTTTATCCTGAAATGATTGAAGAATTAAATGTAACTAATTCTTCTGAAGTAAATATGAGCCTTACAGCACCTTTAGATTATCCAATTGGAAAAATTGTTGATGGTTATATTGAAGCTAGGTCAGTGGAAGATTCTTATGATGTATTGCATGTTGATGTTATTGTTGGTCCTAAATGGGAACATAATGCAACATTCATACACAAAAGAGTGTGCCAGGGAAATAATGGTGTTTTTGCATACATAAGAATAAACAATAGCGGGGTGAATGAAGCCCTATTTAGCCTTGGTTCCAACGGCACCTATACATTCCCAAAAAACGACCATGTCATTATTCAAAGGAATGATTCAGAAGTAGTTGATATATTATACTCTGCTCCAGAAACGCAGTCGAGGACCAATTTTACTGAACATTTTTACTCATACAATAATTCTGGAAGTCCCAAATTTAGAAATACTACCTTGTTAATGGAAGTAATCCCATTTTCCATTAACATAACCTCCCCATTGGAAAATAATCCAGTTGTTAATGTTTCTGCCGGGAATCTTATTTATGTTTATGTTGATGCCAGATATGGCGGGGCGGTTATTTCTGATGCCAATAATATTGATTTCAGAGTAAAAATTGGTACGAGGTGGCTGTCTGAGAATGAATTATTGGGTGCGAGTTATGAATCAGGAAAATGGAGGCTTTTGATATCTGCACCTGAAATGGCTCTTGATACTGCGTATGATTTGACTGTTGAGGCAGAATATACACCAGATAATGTTTTCAAGACAGACACAGAGAAGAAAACAATAATTTATGTTGATGACGAAATTCCAAAAATAACTGCAATAGCAATACCGGATAAAATGGACCTTTCCACGGATGTAGGTATTTATGCAAATGTTACAGACAAAGGTGCTGTTAATTATGCAATGGTTTCTATAAAAAGACCTGATGGTTCTGAACCACCCCAAATACAGAACCAAATAATGAATAAATTGGGATATGAAGATGATACATATTATTTCAATTATTCGCTTGATGGTTCGTGGGTGAACCAGTATGGTCCATATATTGCAACAATAACTGCGTGCGATTATGCTGACAATTGTATTGTTAAACGGGCATACTTTGATGCTTTCACTCAAACAGTATGGTTTGGTGGATTTATGAGGGATATTGAACATGATAATGAGCCAATAAACAATTCTTATGCAGACCTTTACAGGGAAAATACGGATAGTTTGATGTATCACCTGCCTGCTAATGAAACAACAGGAGAATTTGGCGAATATGTTGCTATAAGAGATTATGATGTAGAATATATACCCACAGACAAAATAAAAATAAGGTTATTGAATGTAAGTGTTGATAGCGGACATGCTGACCCATTTATAATTGGACTTCCAAGCAAGTCAAATATAGGAACAGGCAGTGGTGTGCTTGATGCTGTTTCTTTTAACACAACAGAATTAACCTACCAAAATGCCACAATATTGTTTAATTATTCAAATATGAGTATTGGCGATTTGGCGTTGATTTATCTTGGTGTTTATTGGTGCAGGGATACTTTCTGGGATTTTGGAAATGATACCTGTAACAATAATGCTTGGGTAAGGCTGAATAGCCACATTGATTTTGCTAAGAAAATAGTATGGACTGACTCTACTGATATAAAAGGAGCATATGCCCTTGCACAATATGTATGCGGAAATCAGGAATGTGAATTGGAGTTTGCAGAAAATGCAGCCAATTGTCCTACTGATTGTCCTGCAATAGGGGGGGGCGGAGAAGCGGGGGGAGGTGGTGGGGAAGAAGGAGGTGGAGGAGAGGGTCAGAAAGAGGAAGCACCACCCGCTCCACCATCACCAGTTGTTGCTGCTGGAGGACCTGCTTATCTCCCATCAGCAGGAGGAGAAGGAGTGCAGATATCTCCTGAGGAGTTGAGACCTGCTAATGCTCTTTTGTCAAAGAATTCAATAGAAACAGAACTTGAATTGGGCGAGTATAAAATAATTTCTATTGATATAGTCAATAACAAAGCAACAAGAATGACTGTTAATGCCTATGTAGAAGGGGACATATGGAGATTTATACAAATAGCAAACCCATCTTTTACTATTGAACCAAAATCAGGAGGAACATTGAAAATGCAATATTATACATTGCCAACAAGCAATGTAGGAATATATACTGGAGACATTGTGTTGCAATTGGATAATGAGATAAGGAGAGTTACAACAACATTAAAGGTAGTACCTGTTAAAGAGGCATTATTGGATGTTAAAGTTAATGTTCTGACACCACAGGTAAAACCTGGCGGAAAAGTTAAGTTTTCCACCCAATTATTCAATTTAGGAAATACTAAAAAAGTCGATGTATGGTTAAATTACACCATAAGATCCATAGAAACAAACGAAATAATAAAAAGCTCAGAGGAAACAAGGGCACTTTCAACAACATTGGAATTGTCAAGAGAAGAAGAAATCCCGGAGAATGCTGAAAGCGGAACTTATGTTATAGAAGCTGTTGCCCATTATGGGGGTAAAGTAGCAAGTAGCCTTGATACTTTTCAAGTAGTTTTTGTTTCCCCTCTTCTTGAATTTCTATATACTGCATTTACCTCCATATGGCTGTATATAGGTATTATTGTTGTTATTTTGTTGGCTAGGAAATTTTATGTATCCTGGAGGGAGAGAAAAGAGAAAAAAGTTAGGTATGTTTTCCCAATTGATATTTCCAAAGTACCAACAAAACCAGGGGACAATATGTTGTGGATGGGTAAAATTGCAGAACACGACGAAAGAGCATATCTTGATATGAATCAATTAATGATGCACGGTATTGCAGCAGGAGGTACTGGTTCAGGTAAAACAGTTTCAGTTATGGTTCTTGCTGAAGAATTGCTAAAGAAAGGAGTTCCTGTTGTTGTTTTTGACCCAACCCTTCAGTGGACAGGGTTTATGAAACCCTGCAAGGACCAGCACATGCTTGATAGATATGAAATGTTTGGCATGAAAAAAAGCGATGCTACCGGGTTCAAGGTCAATATTATTGAAGCAACAGACATACTGGAAGAGTTTGATATAAGAAAATTCTGGGACAAGCCGGAGATGACAATATTTACAATTAACAAGTTGCCTCCAGATAAATTAGATGATTTTGTACAGAACACAATCAACCAGATATTCAAATTGTCTCTTCCTGAATCAAAGAAGTTGAAAGTGCTTATAGTTTATGATGAAGTTCACAGATTATTGCCTAAATATGGTGGAAAGGGAGGTTATGTTGCACTTGAAAGGGGTGCAAGGGAGTTCAGGAAGTGGGGAATAGGGCTTTTTATGCTTTCCCAGGTATTAATGGACTTTAGAGGCGCCATAAGAGCCAATATTGGTACTGAGATACAATTAAGAACAAAATATGAAGGAGACATAAATAGGGTTAAACAAAAATATGGTTCCCATTATGCTTCAATGATAACTAAACTTGAAATAGGTACTGGTTTGTTCCAGAACCCAGAATACAATAATGGTAAGCCATATTTTGTCCAATATAGACCTTTGTTACACGATACATCAAGATTGAGTGATGAGGAGTTAGATACATATTTCAAAGTAAAGAAAAGGATGCTTGAAATGGATAATAGGATAAATAAATTAAAGGAGAGAGGAATAGATGTATATGATATAGAGGTGGAATTAAACCTTGCAAAAGACAGGTTAAAAGAAGGATCGGTCAATATGGCAAATGCTTATCTTGATTCAGTTGATAATAAATTAAAGAAAGAGGGGGTGTGATGAATGGTCAATTTCAAGTCAATTGCAGAAAAAGCAAAAGGTGTTTTTAAAAAGCAAGAAAAAAAGGAGGAAGTAGAAAAAAAACCCGGAGATTTGTTGAATGAGATTAAAAAATACGAGGAGAAAATATCAAAAAAAGATTATTCTCCTGGCGTTGGAGAATTAAAAGAGGAATTAGAAGCAGGAACTATCTCTGAGGAGAGTTATAAGGAAGTTATGGGTGCTCTTGGAATAAAAGATGAAGGAGTAAAAACTGTGCCTAAAGCTGTTGCAGAGCAGCAACCCATGGCGGATAAGCCAGATGTAAAAGCCACGGAAACATCCAAAACAAAGTCCCTGCCAGAGGAAGAAACAAAAAAACAAGAGCCAAAAAAAGCAGAAAAACCGAATATTGAAGCAAAAGAAACAATAAAACCTTCAGGCGTAGTTATAGAACCAAAAAAAGAGGAAATGCCTTCAGAGAGAATTATGAAGGCAATGGCAGGCGGGGAGGATAAATTTGATAGAATAATTGAATTATTGGAAGAGATTAGGGATTTATTAAAAAAGGAAAAAACAAGAAAAAAGACAAAAAATACCAGAAAATCCAAAAAATCCATTAAAAGAAAGAGGTAGTGTATGAGTGACACATATGAAGAAGTACTGGAGGTTTTGGAAGAAATTGAAGATATGGAAAAAGAAAACATAAAAGAAAGTAAAAATAGCAAGAAAAAAGGAAATTTGGAGGAGGTTGGAGCAAGCAATACAGAAAAAAAAGAGGAAATTGTTGTCAAAACAACAAATAATAACAAAAAAACACAAAACAATAACGAAGTTGTAAAAGAAAAAGAGGAAAAAAGCGATAATATTGTAAAAAAAACACAGGAACAAAATATTGAAGGAAATGAGGAGAATGTGTCCAAAAAACCCGAAAAAAATCAAAAAAAAGAGGAAAAATCAATGAATGGAGAAAAAAAAACACAGAAACAAAAGGAACAAGTTAAAAAAGAGGAAAATACAGAAAAAAAAGAGGAGAAAAAAGATAAAGATAAAAATAAAGAATTACCCCCAAAGCCGCCTGTTCCTGGAAAAGAGAATATGCCTCCTGTTCAAAAAACATCAATTTCTCCTTCAAAAACATCTTTTTCTACATCTTCTCCAGGCGTGGTTACAGCGCCCATAATTAATAATTCTAAAATTACTCAATTGGAAACAGAAATTAAAGCATTAAAAGATGCAAATAAGGAATTTTCAGAGAAAATAGAGGGATTTTCAGAAAGAATAGGGGAAATAAGAGGTCTTGTGATGGAAAGGGAAACAACACTGAGAGAAGCACTTATCTCATTGAAAAAAATGGGTGAAGTTGTGTCAGAACTTGATCCAGCTAAATTAATAAAGGACAAAAGGAAGATGAAAGCAGAAATTACAATAATGCAGTCAAAACTTGATGAGTATGAAAAACTCATGAAAGATATGAGCAAAAAGTTTTCTCAGGCAAAGGAAATGATAAAGGCGGTTTCTGATATTCATGTTATACTTGAATTAGGCAAAGATGTTGGGAAAAGACTGCAAGAGATGGAAGAAATAAAAGTTAAAATAGAAAGGATGTTGCATCAGATAGAAAGCATGTATTCTGAAATAAACAAAAAATTTGAACAATTACCCTATCTGATTGGAAAAATAGAGAAATTTGATGCTCTCTCTATGGAAATGATGAAGATTCTTGATGAATACAAGATTAAAATGGAAAGTTTTCTTGTTAATGAGGATTTAAATCCCATAAGGACTGAAATAAATATGATTAAAGAGGAGCTTCAGGAAATAGAACAGAGAGCCACCAGAAGGCCTCTTTCTGTGAAGGAAAGCAATGAACTTGAATCTTATAAAAAGATGATTGAAGACGAGTTGGAAGCAATAACTGCCACAAATTCCATAATTGAGGAACAATATAGAGAGGCAATGATAAGTGAAAGGACATTTAATGAACTCACAAAAAAAAATAGAGAAAGAGAGTCTGCTCTGAAAATCCTTTTGAAAGACATTAATTCTATTTTAGAAAAGGGTTTGGTTGAAGACATAAGATTTCAAAAATTAATGGATATACTGAAAAAACTCAGCAAAAAGAAATAGGTTTATTCTATTTCTCTGTGGTTGCACTTAATACATCTCCAAACTTTTCTTTTTTTTCCATTTTTTTCAATTGTCCCTGCTCTTACCATTTTCCCCCCACATTTGCTACATCTTTTTCCTGTGCCTAAAATACTCGAAATGAGTTCATCCATTGTCTAAAAAACACATATTTTATATTAAAATTTGTTGTTTTTAAGCCAAAAATGGGTTTTTTCATCCTTTCAAAATCTCGTCCGAACTGTTTTTTCCAAAAACATTTAAAATTTGGAAGTTTATGTATATTTGAAACACATATGAAAATCCCCAGAAAATTAGAATTGGAGCCTGCAGAATTAAAGTTTTTTTTGAGTAATGGAGGTGTAAGAGTTTTATTTTCAGATGGCTCTGTTTGGGAGGTTGAGGATGCTTCTGAAGAAAGAATTCCTACAAGCCACATGACAATAATTCCTCAAAGCAAATTAGGGCTTTTTGGAGAGGATATTGTGGCAAGGATATATTATTTATTAATTTTGAGACCCTACCATAAATTAGGATTAGGTGAAATTTATTATAATCGAAAAAAGAACATTGCAAGAGGGCGTATAGATAGAGCTATTCGGATATTAAAATCAATAGGTGTTCTTAAAATTTCGGGATGGGAGCCTGAATTTGAAAAAAAATTCGGTATAAGTGCTAAAAGCAAGGAGATATATTTTGCTGATTTGACAAAGCCATTGAGAA
>CAZTVD010000024.1:0-6806 GCA_964616955.1 Candidatus Woesearchaeota archaeon | reverse complement strand
TTTCTTCCTTTCTTTTTTTCCTTAATTCTCTTTGTGCTTCTGCTCTTCCTGAAAAATCTTGTGTTATGTTTGATAGGTGCAATCATCATGACTATTCCCTTTTTAGGGGCTCTCCTGCTCATTTTCAGGATATATCCCACCCAATCAATTCAGTCAAAGAGAAAAAAGATAGATAATGTGATTTTTTTCTCAACAGTATACATGTCAACAATAGCAGGAACAGGAGCACCGCCCCAATCAATATTCAAAATCCTTGCAGAATTTGGGGAATTTGGGGAGGTATCCAAAATTGCTGCTGACATAGTGAGGGATGTGGAGGTTTTTGGGCTTGATATTATTGATGCACTTGAGAATGCAGCTGAAAGGGTGCCTTCGGAAAATATGAAAGAACTTTTATGGGGCATGAGGAGCAGCATAACATCTGGGGGGGATTTAAGGTCCTTTCTTGATGAAAAAGCAAAGGGGTTCGCGCAAATATACAAAAGGAGGCTTGAAGAATTTACAAGGACATTATCAATATTTCTGGAAGTTTATATAACAATAGTCATAGTGGGGTCTGTATTTGTGCTTGTGCTCACAACAATAATGAGTTTGGTGGGTGGCTTTACAGAACAACTGCAAATGATTCAAATGATGCTCCTTGTAATCGGCCTTCCAATGATTACAGCAGTATATGTCATAATATTAAAGTCAATTTCACCCACAGAGGTGTAAAATGAAAAGGGAATATGTCATTCTTGGCTCTGCAGGATTCTCATTAACTGCGTTTTTTTTTGCAATAGGTGTTTTTGGAGCAACAACTGAAAACCTTGTTTTTGGCATAGTCATTGTTATAATAAGCATTGCAATACCCTCTTTTTTAACAGAATATTTGAAATTTTCAAAATCAAAAAAAATGGAGGCGAGGTTTCCCGATTTTCTGAGAGACCTCGCTGAATCATTGAGGGCAGGGATGACAATACCCCAGGCAATAACAAATGCTTCAAAAACAAATTACGGACCCCTGACAAATGAAATAAAAAAATTGAATTATATGATAAGCTGGGGCGTGCCTTTTCCCGAAGCAGTAAAAACAATGAAAAAAAACCTCAAATACGCGCCCTATATAAACAGGGGCCTTTCTATTATTCTCCAATCATATTATTCGGGGGGGGATATAGCATCAACAACAGAATCAATAGCAAAAGCAACCACAGAACTGCAGGATGTTGAAAAAAACAGGCAATCCATTTTGAAGGAGCAGGTTGTTATTGTTTATGTAATACAGATGATCTTTCTTGGTATAGTTGTTGCCATGTATGGCATTCTCATACCAATGATGGGAACCCAACCGCAGGAACAGCAGAGTTTTGTCAGTTTCGGCTCTCCACCCCCTTATTCCTATTTCAAATTCCTTTTTTTCCTGACAATAATAATCCAATCAATTTCAAATGCAATAGTTGCGGGAGAAACAATGGAGAACAGCATTCTTGCCTCTTTCAAGCATATGGCAATAATCCTTCCAATAAGCCTGATAGCTTATATGATATTTATTTATCCTGTGAGGTTTGATGTCAATTTCTCATTACTTGAGCATGAAGTATCATCAGGGGATAAAATCTCAATATATGGAAACATAAAATACGAAGGCGAAGTTGCAGAGGATGCTGTTGTTGAGGTTTACATCGGGGATTTATATGATGAAACAAAGACAGATGATAAAGGGGATTTTTCCTTTGAGATTGAAGCACCCTTAGAAAAAGGTATATATGAAATCAAAATTAAAGCAAAATATAAAGATATGGAGAAAATTGTTTATGACCAGGTCAATGTCATCTAAATCACAGCTGAATATTGACCTCATAGTCAGTTATCTTCTTTTCATATTTTTTGTGGCATTCCTTTTTCAATTCATACTCAACCTTTTCACACCTTTCAACAACAACATACAGGCAGGCAGGGAAAAGCAAATTGGAGCAATTATGATGGAAAAACTCGAAAAAGAATGGGATATTGATAATATTGAGGAAGTATGTTTTTTCAGCAACGAGCAGGTAGAGAGCATAAAATCTGAATTTTATATTGAGGGATTCCCCATACCTGACTATGATTTATGTTTTAATCCGCCAAACCAAAGCGAAGGGGGGGTTGTTTTTTACAGACAGGGAAACAAAATAAGGATAATTGCTGGTGCTGAGGAGGAAAAAAACATCTCCCTTATTCTTGTCTTCCCAGAAAGATTGCATATAGCAATCAATCCAAAAAACAATGAAAGCAATGACAACATTGAACTCTCAACAGACAGGTTTGGGAATAATGTGCTGGATGCAATATTCAGGGTTAACCAAACAGACTATGATGAAATAGACATAAGCACATCTGGAGAAGGAATGGTATTTCTGGAAAGCATAAGGGGCATAGACAAAGGGAATGTTTTCATAGGGGATACTCCATTGAAAACAGGTTGTGGCAATGACAAAGGGGGATATTCCTCAATTGTTGAGGGTTTCACAACAATAAAAAACCATCAGCAAAGATTCCCCGCGAGATATAAAATGAAAATATGGTGGTTTGAATGAAAAAAGGGTTTACAAGAACACTTGAAGCAATAATTGCTGTGTTGCTCATAACAGGCATATTGAATTGGGCAACCTCTTCCATTTCCTCTTTTTCTGAAACAAAGCCATTAAGAAAAATGGGGAAAGAAGTATTGGATGTTTCTGAAAGAACAGGTTTTTTGAGCAGATTTATTGAAGACTATGATTTCTCAGCGCTTGACTCCTTTTACCATTACCTTCTCCCTTCATCAGCAGGGCATAAACTCGAATTTGAAAAATTTGTTAATTTGAAAATAAGCGAACAGAGCGGGAATAATATATCAAAAACAATAGGGTTTACCTATAATTTTCCACCAGGAACAAAAGAGGACTCCATAAACATTTTTGTTGGCGGCTATTCCTATGAGCATAATGTCATATGGTGCTGGTACATGCTCCCAATAATAATAAATGTTGGGCAGGAGAGGACAAATGAGCCGATTTTGTTGAAAAACATAAACATAAGTGCAGATTACCCAATATGGAATAATTCAGTTATTGTTTATCACAACGGCAATGTGCTTGATTTGAAAAATCCTTTTGAAGAGGGATTTGATGGCAATGAAACTCACAGAACAATAAATCTGACAGTAAAAATAGACCATCTTGCAGCAAATACAAACGAGCTTCTTTTTTTATTATATGCAGATAATAGAACAATATGGAACAATACAGAACATTACAAAAACCTCGGCCAGGGTGCAGAAGTCAATTCAAACTTTTCTTATATCAAAAAAGCAAACAGGGCTGATGTGCTTTTGAAAATAGAAATGGGTGGGGGAGAGGAAAAAACAGCATATATGAGCTATGGTATAAACGGGGGGAATGCTTATTACACAGATACACTCAAAAGCGTGAACAATACAGACATATCTATAGAATTGGAAGAAAATGAATTCAAGCAGGGCACAGAGCCAATTTTCACATATAGCCCGAATACAGACATGGAGATTTCAAACAAGATGTTATTCACCAAAAAAGGTTTATTTAAAATAAGTTTATATACGTGGTATTCATGAAATCGCAATTTTTCATAGTGTCCATAATAATATTTTCTCTGACAATAGCTTCAATAGTGAACATGCTTTCAACATCAGAGGAAACAAAGATTTCTTTTGATACAGATTCAATAGAATTCATACTGGATTCCATTTCCTCTTTTTCAAAGAACATATATCATGATTGGGGAGTATTGTCATTAAACCACAGATATAAAATAACAGTCAATAATTACCACTGCAAAGGCGGATATGGGACTTTTTCCATGGAGCATGATTTTCCAGAGGATGTGGTAAAAGAAAGCGTGGTTGTAATGGGTGATTCACCAATACCCGGACAGGTCATATGGGAGTCGGGGTCAGGTAAAAAAAGGGGGAAAATTTATTGGCCAGTGCAGTTTGATGATTGCGGCTCAAAAGATTATTATGTTTATTATAATCTGCTTGGTGAGGGATGGTCAGAAGAAAAAAGCACAGATATGGTGAATTATTATGAAAATTCCACCAGCATAATAATCAATACAACAAATTATAAGGCAGTCCTATCCAAAAACAATGGCATAATAACAGGATTATTTTTAAGAGGAAAGGATACCAATCTTGCAGACTCAATAAAATCAATCATAAGATGCAATGGAACCATGCACAATCAGCAGAAGAACAGCATTATGAAACTCCAAGAAGGTCCCCTGTTTATAAGCATTCTTACAACAGGGTATCATATTTATGGAAAGGACAGCTTTGACCAGAAAATTATATTCCTGTTTGACAGGATTGTCATTGAAGAAAGTGAAAACATAAACTCGCCAATTTATTGTGACAATACAAATCCGCATACTTTTGGCCATTTTATAGACCCTGCAATTTCCACATATAACAGCCAGGACGAATGGATTGATTACAGCAGTGGGGAGCAAGGATTTGGCATCATAATCAACAGCAGTGTTTTTGTAAATACACAGAACAGCAGTTCAGGCGCGTATTTGAACAAACTTGACAGCACAACACTTTATGAAAAAAACATGAGATATGAGCTGACAATTGTGCCAAGATGGGGGGATGAAAAAGCCACATCCAATTTTAGTGCATTTCTCAAAAATATTCTTGCAGAGGAAAAGGAACCTGATTCCAAAAGGGGCATAATAAACCAATACAAAACAACAATGGGCGATGCAATAGGGAGATTTGGTTATACAATGTACCTGTCGCATGAAAACAGAGAGTTATTCCAGAATTATTCTTCAAACACAAAATGGTTTTACGGGGGAACAGAGGATTTTTATTATACATTGAGCACAAACAAGGACGGGTTTGCTGAAATAAAATTGAATATAAGCAAGGTTGAGGGAAATTATCCTGTTTTTTATAAAGTGGATAGAAATTCCTTTGTGATAAAAGAACTGGATGAGGATGGAAGGGTGCTGGAAAATATGCCAATCTATTGTTCAATAAATGAAAGTATGAATAAAATGAGCGGAGTGGGGGGGTTCTCTCTTGAATCAAACAATACACAGACAACAATAAGCAGCGATGGGGATAAAGTGAGAATTTCCCTGAATTTCTCCTCTTCTGACTCTTATGCAAGATATAACTTCAGTTTTGATGGCAGCAAAAAAGAAAAATTTGAGATGAATTATAAGGGAGTTGGCGGAAAAATATACAAGGAGAATTCCACAGGAATTTTTGAAATGTGTGATTTCAGTTATACTGATATATTCAAGGAAATAATATGTGAAAATAAAGGGGAACTTGATTCCCTGTTAATCAGTGTAAATAAAACAGGCACACCAGACAACCTTTTCCACTCATTATATATTGATTGGGTGAGGATGTTCAATGAGAACACAAGCATAATATTCAATTCAAGTTCCTCCTCAAATTACGGCCTGTTTTTTAATGTATGGATGGATGATTCAGACATAATTTCCCCCTCCTATGGCGAATACAACGCGCCAGACCCAACAATAAGCATAAACCTTGGTCAGATAAAAGGGACCCACGAAAAAGGGAATTATCCAGGCACAAGAAAGGTGTTTTATATTTATTCTGAAAAAAATCTGAAATACTGGCCATTTGAAAGGTGGTTTGACCTTGGCTATGAAAATATAACAAAAGTTGGTGTGGTGGATGAAAGCGGAAGTTTATATCCAACACAAATTATAGAAATAAACGGGACAAAATACAAAATAGCTTTTTCTGCAAGTGTTTATGGAAGTGAAAAATTCTATTTGTATTATGACTTGAATAACAGCATGAAATTTGAGTTCAAAAGCGATTTGGAGTATGACAACATAACAAAAACAGCAAAAAATAGTTACCTTTATTGGGATTTTGATGATTTTGTTTTTAAGTTCAAAAATTCAGAAGACTGGTTCAGGACAAATGAATGGCTCACTGATAATTCCACCAACACTGCAACCACCCTATCAAACTGGCATTTGATAGAGAGCGGTCCGGCAAGGATAAAAATGGGTGCAGAAGCCCTTAATGTGAAATACAATATCAGCATTTTTGCTTACAGCCCAATAATCCTTGTTGAGCCTTATGGTGTGAGAAGTGTGAGGTTCGGACCCCAATGGAGCATAAATGAAACAGGAGACATTGGCTATATGAGTGGTGAATTTTCCACACCAAAGGAGTGGGATTACAAAGAACTTGCTTACAGAAGATTTGTGTGGTTCGGCAAAAAAGGGGACGATATGTGTGTGCTTTCTTTTGTTGAAAAAGACAATCTCCTGCCTGCCACAAACACTTTTGAGGCAGGGGAAGACTATTTGCGTGTGAGTGTTACAGGCGATAACCCCAAGGTGTATTTTATGCCAGATTACTTTGTTTCATGGAATTATGAGGAAAAAAGGAAAGAATTTGAAAAAGAACCAAGAATAAGTGAAGATGTTTTTATTTTTAATTCCATAATATCCGGGAAAGGTCTGAAAATAGAATCAGAAAACATATGATTCCTTTAAAAACAATGAATAGGGCAGGATTTCTCCTTTTATTTTTCTTTTTGATGCATGGCACATTTTTTTTATTTCCTCTGCCAATCTCTCCTTTTTTTCAGCCAAAGAGCGCAGTTTTGCTGACTTTCCTGCTCTTGAAGGGAATTTATATATGGTAAATGCTTTTGAATTTGAAAAAAATCCAAGTGCAAAGAGCATTTTTGAATAAAAAAGCATTCTGCTGTATTTTTTTGCTCTTGCAAGAAACAAATCTGCCATACTCAGAAATTCAT
>CAZTVD010000023.1:0-6864 GCA_964616955.1 Candidatus Woesearchaeota archaeon | reverse complement strand
ATCCCAATTAGATTTATCAAGTGTAACCCAGAAAGTAGCATTCACCCCATAAGGCACATAATGTTGGCTTGAATTGTCATAAACTGCAACAATTAAAGGAAGATAACCCTCTGACCTGTTAACTTCTTCTCCATCCCCACTTTTAACAAAAAGCGTTATTTCATCAACAGTTATATTCGGTCCTTCATAAGTGATATTGTACAGGTTTTCAACAGTTCCATCATCAACCTGCCATAATACCGAAGTATTTCCTATCCATGAGCAATCAAAATCACTCACAACAACCGAACAAGTGCCATTTCCGCCAATAACAGTATCCTGTCCTTTATAGTGCCAAGTTATATTGTCCCGAGAAACATATAAAGTGCAGGTGGTATCATCATGCTGTATATCTTCTATTGTGAGATTATAAGTATAATTTTCTCCCCAACCCTTTTCATTTGGGGTATAATTAAATTGAGTTATGCTTGGTGGGGTATTTTTTAGATAAACCCAATTAGCATACAACGTGCTATTGTCATTCCAATTGCTATTGTAACTAACATTTACTGTTATATTCCAATAACCTCCCTGTTTGCCTGTTGTATTCCATTCATAATAATATGTCCCATTTCCAATATCATTTATTGCATGGTGAGTCTCAAAAGAATTATCCGGTGCCCTTAATTCTATATCTACAGTTGTTCCTGGCAGATAGCCCTCACTCAAACAATCCGTAAATATATCTATAGATATATTGACTATCTGACCTACGGGAATTGTTTGGTTGAATGGGGGATAAGTAAGGTTAGTTTTTAATTGTCCTTTTATAGTAAATGGATAGGCAACAGACAGATTCTCATTTTTGTAGCACCCATCATTATATGTCCCTGTTTTCCAGTATCTCTGCCCAACAGCATAACTGCAATTTGGATTGAACTTAGCAACAAAATAACCTGATGAATTGGTGTTTATGTTAGTACCATAATCCCAATCACTGCTTCCTGTCCTTGTTACCCATATTCGCCCATCAACTCCCTCACCTGCAAAAACATCGTAACCATACCTAATTGTTCTATCCTCATCCCTCACCCTTGTGATTGCTGTAAGGTTGTAATCACCATCCCTGTCAACAACAGTTGGGTAATAATCAATATACAGCATGAAAACATCATCTTTTTGGATTGTTATTGATTGAACAGAACTATTGCCTGTAAAATTGAATTCATCAGAAGAATTAAAGAAATAATACCAACCACCAACATCTGAATAAGAATCAGAACATGTAAAATCTTCTTTTGGGAATTTCAATTCTGTACTCTGGCAATTTGTGCAGTTTTTTTTGCCTTCCAGTTCCCATGGACCATTTTGATTCCTCGACATCCAGAAGAAAGTATCCACATAATTCATATCATCATCAGTCACCCTTATTGAGAAATTAAATGCCCTACCCCATCCTTCAGAAGTTGGGCTTACTGAAGGGTTTGACAAGAGGGGGTATGAAGCAAGGAAAAATGAATTGTTATAAGTAAATGAACAATTATTGTCATAATAGGCACGTGTAGCATTTATTGTTACATTATACCATCCATAACTCAAAACATTTTGGTCTGCTGAGAGCAGAGTGCAATTGTAGTATCCATTGGACTCATTCTTTACTTGAGAAGAGCATAGATAATCACTTCCACCATGGGCTAAAAATTCAACTTTTGCATCAGTAACATACCCACAATTCGGGTCTTTATCGCTCACATTTCCTCTCATAATTATGTCATTTTCTCCCCTTGGCGTTGCAAGATTATATGGTTCAGAAAGGGCACAAGTCATATTTGAGTGGATATAGAAGGTGAAATTGTCAGACAAACCTCCTTTGGTACAAGAACCTTCGCTCGCATTGGCATACCATCCCTGTTTTCCAACCATATAAGTGCAATCAGGGTCAACAGTGAAATTAGCAAAACCATCATTAGTAGTATCCCAATCAATTTGCTCATAAGTGGATCCATCTTTTGTAAGGTATAAATAAACAATAACTCCATCAGGAACCGGATCACCAGTTTGGTTATCTATTATGTAAACAGCAAATTCGTCCTTTGCATTACCCAACCTTGTAACATGGCTTTCATCTCCCTTTGCATGAGTTATTTTTATGGGATTTGGCTCAACAGTTATGTTATAAACTTTGGTTGTAGCATTTCTGGGCTCCCCTCCTGCCAGAGGTGTATCCCCATTATCAGTAGCATTAAACATAAACTCCCACGGGTCAATTGAAGCACAGGTAAAATCATAATCAAATGTAAGTGTTTCATTATTGGCTCCATATACCTGTCGTGTGTCATAGGGTGCTCCCCAACTATCCGATTTCTTCTTTATGTAAAATCTAACAGTGACAGAATCATTATCCTCATCATAAACAGTCACATTGAATTTCCAATCATACATGTATCCTGCCTGTCCAGAAGGCGGGTCTGTTTTTACATTGGATAATTCTGGAAAAGTTTCAATGAAAAAGCTGTTTTCATGTATTGTTGTTTTGTTTTCATACCATTGCTTTGTCGAATTAATGGTGAGATTATACCATCCCGCAGGCATTCCTGTTGTGTTGAAAGTGCAGTTGTAATACCCATTATTTTCATCAAAAATGGGGGAACAATAATAACTCTGCCCAGTTTTTTTATGAGTCATTGTAAAATTGAGCATTGCTCCAGACAATATCTCTGAAGAACAGTCAGAGGTCAAGTTGGTTCTTATAGTGATGTTGTTTTCTTTTAATGTAACATTGTTTATTGGCTTTTGTAAATGATGATATGCTCTTCCATAGATTGTTAAATTGAATGTTTGTGATATATTTGTATCCACATAACAACCATCATTATTTATCCCGCCTGTCCAGTTCTGTCTTCCAACCTCATAATTACAATCAGGAGCAAAATTTACAGTTAGGTTCCCGTCTGAACCAGTTTGTGTTTTCCACTCTCTCCATCCACCCATGCCAGTAACATAGATGCTTCCATTATACCCTGACGGAATCCATGATTCATTTTCCAAATCATAAACAGCAAGTTTCAATGTTGTTGAACCAGCATTCCTTACAACGCTTGATTCATTTCCTTGCCTGTAATAAATTCCAACCATGGACTCCGTAAGATTTGGTCCCTGCATAATAGTAGTGTTAAACACATTTGTTCCGTCATCTATCTGGAATTTGAAATAATTGTCCTCTCCCCTTTCATCACAAGTGAAATCATTAACCATAACCCAACAGACACCCACATTATCCTCTCCAGGTGTGCCTTCAATAAAATAGGAGCCTTTGAATTTCCAAGTTGCCTGATTATCTGTTGAAACAAACAGGGAACAAGTAACATTATCACCCTCAGTATCATTAATTGATACTGTAAAATTATATTTCCTTGTCCATCCTCCCTCGTTTGGTGTTACATTCATTTCCTTATAAGATGTATTTAAATTTTCCAGCCAGAACCAATCGCTTAACAGAGTAGAATTAAAGTGATATAAAGGCATTTTTGTAGAATTCAGCCTTATTGACCAGTAACCCTCCTCTTTTCCTGTAGAATCCCATGTGCAATTATAGTATCCAGTATATTCATCCAACAAGGGATTACATTCCTCCCAATTTCCAGAACTTCTTAGTTCTATGGAAGTAGTAGCATTTGCAATTAAACCATCATTCGAACAATCAGATGTTGTATTGAATCTTATCAAAATCTGGTCTGTTACATTAAAATTATTAAAAGAGGAATTTGGTGTGAATATATTATTTTTTAATTGGCCGGTTATATTATAAGTAGCATATGAAGGCAAAGTGAAATTCTGTTCCTTATAACACGTATTGTTATTATATGTCCCTCCTCTCCACCTCTGAGCACCTACTGAATAACTGCAATTTGGATTCAGGAAATAGTGCGAAGTCGAGTCGCTCTGAGTATCATTGAAAAACATAAAATTGTAATTTGCCCCATCATTTGTAAAATAAAAAACAGTGGTTATGTTTTGACCCACATAAACCTGCTTATCTGAATCTGTGATTCTCACTGCAAATTCCTTGACATAATTGCTCCCAAAATCTTCCCTGTCAACACCTCCGCCATATCCCTGCATTATTTCCACACTGATATCATCTTTCTCAATGGTAATGTTTGTCTCAGCTGTCTCAGTAGTTAGGTTGTAGGTATCTGTTGAATTGAATTTGAATTGGGCATGCTCACCCATTTGGGTTATATCAAAACAATTAAATGTTTCAATAAAACTCAGAGAATACCAATTGACACTATTGCATTGCTTTGTACTCAAATTGATCCACTCCCCAGTGGTTTTATTTCTGAACCACAATGTAACATCATTTGTGTCCCCATCAGTATCTCTGCATTCAACAGTAAAAGTCCAATTTTCACCCCATCCTGCTGGATTGGCTATGCCCCTATCTGCATCAGGATATCTTAATTCTGGTTTTCTTCCCAAATAAAAAGCATGGGTATATGTTATGTTATAAGGTAAATAATATTCTTTCTTTACTTCTATTGTTATGTTGTACCATCCAAGAGCAATAGTGCTGGTATCAAGGTTATAAGTGTAATTTCCATCCCCCTTATCCACAAACCCATTTGTATAAGTATAAGTAACTCCCTCAGTAAACAAGAAAAGCGTGATATCTGTCAACCCAGAAACGCCACCATTTTCAGATAAGCAACTGTCCCACACAGAAAAATTAATTGGGAGCACAACTCCCTGTTCATAGGAGCTTCCATTTGGATAATCTAAATCTCCATTGAAATAATCCCATACCTCAACATCAAATAATGAAGAATTTTGATCTTTGAAATTGGCATTACCTATTGTTTGTGAATACCATTTATGCAAATCCACACTATAAGAACATGTTGGCTCAAAAGTATAATTGAAAAACCCGCCCGTTTGAGAACTAACATCATGCCCTGTATCCCATTGTGTTGAATTATATTCTATCCATACCTTTCCATTTGCCTCTCCCAAACCCAACAACCTGTTTCCATCATCTAAATCCCTCACCCTTGTTGATAAAACCACAGAATCAGTGCCATTTCTCCATACAAATAATGGGTAAGAGTAATTGAACAAAGTCAAGTTTATGTCATCTGGCTCAATTGTAAAATTAGTTGGTGTTGTTTCATATGAATATTGTGTACCTCCTGTTAAAGGCGAGTCAGCATCATCAGTACCGTTCCATTTGTATTGCCATACTCCTTTGTCTGTTGGTCCAAAATCTGCCTTTGTTTTATATAATAATGTATTGGCACAGGGCTGGCAATATACCACTCCTCCCTCTTTCTGCCATTCTCCCCATCCATTATCCCATTTTCTCAACCAGAGATTGGCATCAACTCTGTCATTATCTTCATCACTGACTCTAACAGAAAAGTTAAATGTTTCAGAATAACCTCCATTCGGTCCTCTATCTCCATCTTCATCAGAAGAATTAACCATCTGATCAAACAATACAGGTTTTGTCTCTATAAAAAATGCATTTGTATGAAGAGTGTTATTATCTCTATGGTATGGTTTTGATATATTCACCCACACATCATACCATCCCGCAGGCATTCCTGTTGTGTTGAAAGTGCAGTTGTAGTATCCGTTTGTATAATTGTTTATGGGAGAACAATACCAATTTTGGGAGTTATGTACAGATGTGAAATTGGCATTTGCGTCTGTTGTCAGATTATAGGTATCATCAATGAGATTTATTTCTATTGTGACATTATTGTCCCTTAAAATTACAAAATTACTTGGTTTTATGTAGGTGGGCCATAAACTCGCATAAATATAAATATCATACACCGGGCTTTCAACATCATAATAACAACTGTCCCCACCATAAACAAACCATTTTTGGTTTCCTTCCTCATATTCCCATCCGGGATTAAAGTAATAAGTCACATTTCCATCATATGTTATGTTGCTCCCTTCCTGTGTATAATCAGTGCCATTAACCGTTACATTATAATACAAAGTCAGATCTGGAGAGGATACACCTCCTTTTTTGTCAGTATCATTAGCATATACAGCAAGACCAATAACTCCTCCCTCTCTATTGATTTCCTGCCCATCCCCGAAAACATGGACAATTGTAACATTATCTTTTGTTATGTTTGGTCCTGCTTCTGTTGTTGTATTTATAAGATTATGGAAATCATCAAGCTGAAATTTGAAATAATTGTTCTCTGCAATATCTGAACAGGAATAATTAGTGATTGTTATGTTACAGAATCCCTGCCCTCCACTAAGATAATAATAGCCTGCATATTGCCATGCACCCCCTTTAAGAGAAACAAAAAGAGTACAATTGACATTATCTCCTTCAGGGTCCGAAACATTAATACTGTATGTAAAATTGTTTCCCCAACCAGACATGTTTGGGGTAACCATAACATTGTTGTAATTTGGGGGAACATTCAGGACCTGATACCAATCTGTATAAACAGTTGTATTGTCATTATAATTGTCTCTTGATGTATTCAGTCTTATGTCCCAGAAGCCAGACATCTTATTTGTGGAATCCCACGAGCAATTATACCACCCATCCCCCTCATTATATGTTGGTGTACACTCGCTCCAAGCGCTATTGTCCGGTGGTCTTATTTCTATTGAGAAATCAGAATCATTTATCAAACCTTCCTCATCATAACAATCTGAACTTATGTTAAATCTTATGTCGATAATTTGACCGGACGGGAATTGTTGTTGGTATGTTGGTTTCTCCAAATAGAAATATTGCGTACCACTTATGTTGATGGTGTTAGTAGAATTGGAATCAACATATCTCGCATCATTGTTTGTGCCGGCTTTCCATG
The DNA here is from genome assembly GCA_964616955.1 of Candidatus Woesearchaeota archaeon. Lineage (GTDB taxonomy): Archaea > Nanobdellota > Nanobdellia > B33-G15 > B33-G15 > CAZTVD01. Next base: position 34 of record CAZTVD010000023.1, on the reverse strand, counting down.
TAATTTCACTGATATTATATGAACAATTGGGGTT
>CAZTVD010000022.1:0-6910 GCA_964616955.1 Candidatus Woesearchaeota archaeon | reverse complement strand
CTTACTAAATGTATATACTTTTTTGGGATTTATTTCCATAAGAAATTTATTATTTCCACTTAATCATCTCATGGAAAAATTTTCCAAAGAATAAAAATTTCCACAGGAAATCAAGGGGTGAGTGAGTTCATCCATTTGTCCAGTTCTTCTGGATATCTTCCAAAATTTTCCTCGTAAAACTTTTTTATTTTTTTTAATTTTGCCAGAAGTTTTGTTTTTTCCAATTCATTCATTTTTCTTTTTTTAACTTCTTTGATTGCTTTTGCAACCCATTTTTTAACCTCTTCCTTCATTTCCTTTTTTATGTCCTTTATTGCTTTTTTGATATATGTCTCTTCATCCAAATTCAAAGCAACATTTTCTCTGTTTTTGTAATAAATCCTGTTAGTTTCAAAGCCCCAAGTAAAATCTCCTGGAACATTTAAAATACCGATTAATTCAAAATCCCTTTCTTCCACACCTTTTTTCAAGTTATAATATATAGTTCTCATCAGCACATCTCCATAAACTCTGTTATAAATCTTGTAGATTTCATAACCATATGCCTTTTCAGCAATAGCAAGAATTTTTTTGATCCTTTCTCTTACTATCGAACCCGGTTTTCTCATATATTTTTTTATGTAAGGTGTATTTAAAAAAAGAGCTAAAAATTTATTAAAAACTATCAGGTATTTGTAAGAATGTGGTATACTAAAAAAAAGCAGGAGGTTTTCTCTGCTTTGGATAGTTCTTATAATGGATTGAATGAGTTGGAAATAAAAAAAAGAACAGAAAAATATGGCAAAAATGTTTTGAAAAAGCAGAAAAAAAGGGGACCTTTAAGAATTTTTTTTGAGCAATTTACTGATTTTTTGGTTATGCTCCTTATCTTTGCTGCAATAGTCTCTTTTTTTGTAGGCGAGTATCTTGATGCCACTGCTATTATAATTATTGTGATATTGAACGGCTTTTTTGGTTTTTTTCAGGAATATAAAGCAGAAAAAGCATTAGAAGCGCTTGAAAATCTGTCCACCCCAAGTTGCAAGGTCATAAGAGAAGGGAGGGAAATAGTTGTTTCTTCTGAATCTCTTGTCCCAGGCGATATACTTGTTCTGGAGCAGGGAGACAGGATTCCTGCTGATGCTTATTTATTGGAAGCAATGAGCTTGCAGGTGGATGAGTCAATGCTTACAGGAGAATCAATTCCTGTGAAAAAAAAAGTATGTGTTTTGCCTGAAAAAACACCTTTGCCTGAAAGAAAAAATATGCTTTTTGCAGGCACAATCATTACATATGGCAGGGCCAGGGCAATAATTGTTTCTACTGGAATGCAAACAGAATTTGGAAAAATTGCCTCAATGATTCAGGTAAAGGAGGAAAAAACACCACTTCAAAAAAGAATGGAAAAAATAGGCAGGTTATTGGGAATGATTTCTGTTGTAATATGTGTTTTTATTTTTTTTGTAGGGGTTGTGGAAGGAGAAAATCTTTTAGAGAGTTTTGAACTTGCTGTGAGTCTGGCTGTTTCAGCAGTGCCAGAAGGGCTTCCTGCAACAATAACCCTTGCCCTTACTTTGGGAGTTCAGAGGATGGTCAAAAGAAATGCACTTATGAGGAAATTGTCTTCTGTTGAGACATTGGGAACAGTGGATTATATCTGCACTGATAAGACAGGCACAATTACAAAAAATGAGATGACTGTCAAAGAGGTTTTTTTGAATGATAAAACCCTTCAAGTGACAGGAAGCGGGTATACTCCGTCTGGAGAGTTCATATATAATAACAATGTTGTGGAGCCCTCAGAAAATAAACAACTCAGTTTATTGATAAAAACTGCTAGGTTGTGCAATAATTCACATTTAGTCAGGGATGAAAAATGGGAGATAATAGGCGACCCTACTGAAGGTGCCCTTCTTGTAATGGCAGCAAAAGCAGGCATGATGAAAATTGACAAGAATTACCCAAGGGTAAAAGAGCTTTTTTTTGATTCTAACAGGAAGATGATGAGCACTCTCAATAAAAGCCCCACTAACAGGGAATTTGTGTTTGTTAAAGGTGCTCCCGAAAAGGTTTTGGAAAAAAGCACAAGAATCATGGTAAATAACAAAATTAAAAGAATGAATTCCTCGTGGAAGAGGAAAATCCTTTCACAGAATGAGCATATGGCCAAAAGGGCTTTAAGAGTCCTTGCCTTTGCTTATAAAGAGTATAAAAAAGGGGAGATAGAGAGTGATTTAATTTTTCTTGGTCTTGTTGGCATGATTGACCCTCCCAGAATGGAGGTAAAGGATGCTTTGAAATTATGTAAAAGGGCTGGAATAAATGTAATGATGATTACAGGAGACCAGAAAGTAACAGCCATGGCTATTGCTGAACAGGTAGGCCTTCTTGAAAAAAATAAAAAGGTGCTTACAGAACAGGAAATTGAAAAAATGAGCGATGAGGAATTGGAATATGTTATAGAAAATGTAGCAGTATGTGCAAGGATTTCTCCAAAATCAAAATCAAGGATTGTTTCGGCTCTAAAAAGAAAGGGGCATATTGTTGCTGTTACAGGTGATGGGGTCAATGATGCCCCTGCTCTGAAAAGAGCAGACATAGGCATTTCTGTTGGTAGTGGTACAGATGTAACAAAACAGGCATCGGATATGGTGCTTGTTGATGATAATTTTGCAACAATAGTTGGTGCTGTTGAGGAAGGAAGGAACATCTTTGATAATATCAAAAAATTCATCAAATTTTTATTATCTGCAAATTTTGACGAGATATTGCTTGTTTTCACTGCTTTTTTAATGAAACTTCCAACACCTCTTCTTCCCCTTCAGCTTTTATGGCTGAATCTTCTTACAGATGGATTGCCCGCTCTTGCATTGGGGGCAGAGCCAAAGGACCCTTCAGTAATGTATTCCAAACCAAGAGATCCAAAGGAGAATGTTCTTAAAAGCATCATAATTTACAGTTTTTTTGCGGGCTTGTTAGCGTATGTTATGGAGGTTTTATTGTTCTTTGATGACCTTGCAGTCGACCCTGTAAACCATGTAAGAACCCTTGTTTTCACAACAACAGTAGTTTTTGAGATGTTTCTTGTCTTTTCAATAAGAACTGAAAAATTCTTCTGGCAGACACCCATGAATAAATATCTTATAATGGCTGTTATATTCTCTATTTTTCTCCAATTTATGGCAGTATATTATCCTCCGTTCCAGCAAATTCTTGAAACAGTGCCGCTTTCATTGTATGATTGGCTTTTGATAATCACATCCTGTTTTGCATGTTTCATCCTGCTTGAGCTTTTTAAATATATTGGGAGAAAAATTCCAAAAACTAATTAAATAATGTTCCCAAATTCTAATTATGTTTCAGATGAGTTTTGAGGAGATAATTGAGAGAATTATTGAGGAGACAGGCATTTCTGAAGAGAGATTGAATGAAATGGTTGAGGATAAAATAAAGGAATTGCATAACTCTGTTTCAAAACAGGGAGCAGCACATATTCTTGCCAACCAATTGGGCGTTCAATTAATGAGGCTCAATGAAAAAAAAGAAATGAAATTAAAAAACATTCTTCCGGGATTGAGAAATGTGGCAGTTGTTGGGAGGATTATCAGGGTTTTTGAACCAAGAGAATGGAAAAAGGATGAAAGGGAAGGCAAAGTTGGTTCTTTGCTCATTTCAGATGGCACAGGAACAGCAAGGGTGGTTGTGTGGGATAAAAGGGTGGATATGTTCAATAATGAAATCAAAGAGGGCGATATTGTGAGGGTGGATTCAGCTTATGTAAAAAAGGGCAATTATGGTCCTGAAATCCACTTAAGGGAGAAAAGCTCACTTGAAATAAACCCAGAAGGGGTTGAGCTTCCCCCACTTTCGAGTTTAAGGACATTTACTGAGAGGTCAAATATATCTGATTTGGAAGAGGGAATGAGGGTGAGCATAAGGGGGGCTGTTGTTGATTTTTTGCCAAAAACACCCTTTTTCAAGACATGCCCTGAATGCAATAAAAAAGTGATTGAACAGGACGGAAAATTCTTTTGTAATGAACATGGAGAGGTTATTCCAGTGAATTCCCTTGTTGTTAATGCAATAATAGATGATGGGACAGGCAATATCAGATGTGTATTTTTCAGAAAAAATGCTGAAGAGCTTCTTGGAAAGGAAACAGAAGAATTATACAGGGAAAGCCTTTCTTCAGATCCAGTGGAAGTTTTGAAAAATACTTTTTCCAAAATACTTGGAAAAGAATTTGTTATTTCAGGCAGGGTTAGAAGAAATTCTTTTAATAATTATCTTGAGATTATAGCCAGTTCAGTTGAAGAGGTGGATGCAGTCAAAGAAGCAAAAGATATTGTAAAAGAAATTGAGGGCATTAACCCTTAATCTGCTTTATTATTTTTGTTCCAGTTATATCCCAATAAAGCACCTGCACTCCTTCTTTTATCTTTTCTTTTAATTCCTCTGGTATGTCCACTTCAAATGTTTCATAAGTTGTAAGGTCCATTACATTGGCTTTATCTCCTGTTATTGATATCACCTGTGCATCACTTTTCTCAATTATTGGAACTTCTACTTTTGCATCTGCTGGCTTTATTATTTCCCTTCTCCTGTCATCAAGCAAGCCTATTGCTGAAACCCTTACTTTGGCATGCCCATGTTTCCCTGTTTTTGAGTGTTTTATATCTGCAACTCTGCAGGCAATGCCATCTATAAGCAGAAACCCCCCTTTTTTTAGAGAATTAACCTCAACCAATTTGCTTGCCATATTCTCTCAATTTCCCTTTTATTTAAAAATGTTTATGTGTTATACCTCAAAAGCGCCCCATATCCACCCATTTCATAAAATTGCTTTCCTTCGTTTGTTTCTTCAGAAATAAATATTATCTTTGTTCCCATTTTGTCAGCTATTTTTTCAATTTCCTCATCTCCTTCCTCCTTAATCAGAAGAACTTCAACTGCACCCATTTTCAGGTTGTTCTTGACTTCTTCTTTCCCATAACTCACCCTTTCTCCTCTCCCCAATCTTCCAAAAAATTTGTTCAGATATTCCTTTTCTTCCACAATCTCCTCTTCTTTCAAGACATCAAGGGATTTATTTACAAGTTCCCTTAACCCATACTCTCCTGTATACCCCACATCCCTTATTGCGATGATTTTATTTGCAATATTTTTTGCAAGATATTCCTTAAATGTTTCCTTTGTTGGACCTGGACCCCCCAGCAATATTCCATCCACCTCTTTTCCTCCAAATAATTCCCCAGCTATTTTTGCATTTTCTTTGTACCATGATTTTGCCATATTCTCCCTCACTCTGTCAAATCTTACAGAACTCTGACCCCCTGCCCTTATTTTTCCTGGCACAATTGAGTCTTCTTCTTTTAAAAGAATAATGCTTTTTCCTTTTAACATACCAAGGGTTATGTTTTTATTGTCTATCACAATCAAACCATATTTCTTTTTGGCTTCCAGCATTTCCATTAGTGGCTCAAGCAAAAATTCCTGCTCGCACCTGTATATTTTGACTTTTAATGGCTCGGGAGGTTCAATCATCCATATTTCTATTTTCTGCTCTCCCTCCCTGTTTGAGATATTGCCTGAAAAAATAGCAAGCCCATTTTGCGGGGTTTTTTTATAAAATTTAAGCTCTTGGGATATTTTGTCAAGTGCTGCAATAACATTCTTCCTTGTTGATTTTGACTTTATGTTCTGCGCAGTGCCCCTCTCCTGCATGACCTGGTTTTTTATTGAATTTATATCATAGCCCGCAGGGATGTAAATTGTAACAAGCTCAGTATGCCTTCCCCTTATTTTTTTGAGCTCATTTATTATTTTTTTGAGCTTTCTTTTTGTTTCTTCCATAAGCATAGAATTATTGGTTATGTTTTATATTTTCCCCCAAAAAGAGTGCTTTGCTCCAATACATCTTCTACCATAAAGTTCATGCCATCATGGGCAGCCCTGCATGGCACACCTGTTTCAAGTGAGATAACCCTTGCCTGATTTAATGGTCCTGCTCTGAGCATTTTCATTCCAAAATGCGTTATTATTACATTTTTTGGTTTTTTCTTCATGTTTTTCAAAATTTCAATTACTTCATCAGTGCATAGGTGTTTTTTTAGTGGCTCTCCTTGTGGTCTCAAAACATTCAATATCAATATTTCCACTCCTTCATACTCTTTTCCAAGTGTTTTAAAATAGCCTGTATCTCCGCTATAACCTACCTTGATATTACCCTCCTGAATAATGAACCCAACAGCATTGACTTCATGTTTTGTTTTTGTTGTTTTTATATGAAGACCATCAATTTCCACATTCTCTCCATGCTCAAGCCCATATATTTTTTTATAAAATTGCTTGTACCAATCACTCAATATGGATTCCTTTCCTTTTACACAGCTTTTTTCAGCAACAAGATAGCCCTGGTTGATTGATTCAGAAATAGCCCATATGTCCCCAACATGGTCCGTATGCCTGTGGGACAGGCAAACAATGTCTGTTTTTCTTGGGTCTTTTTTTAATATCCTCATTCTCAGAAGTGCACCAGGACCAGGGTCTATGTGTATTTGGTGCTTTTTTGTTTTGAATAAAATCCCTCCTGTGCTTCTCAATTGGGTGCTTAACACAACCCTTCCTCCCCCTGTCCCCAGAAAAAGAATTTCCATAATACAAAGAAATGTATGTTCTTAATTAATTTAATTGATTAAAACAAATTATTTTCCTGTTCAACAATTCTTCTTATCTTTTTGTCAGATTCAAGAAAGGCCATTACTTTTTCCTCTATTTCCTTCTCATAACCCTCTTTTTCAACATTTATCTGTACCACTTCTGGTTTGCTAAGGGGATGCCCTATTCTTGAAAGAATTTTTACATAAACTTCCCCCACATCAATCTCCTCAGCAATGTTCTCAGCACATTTTTTGGCAATTATGTTGTATAT
>CAZTVD010000021.1:0-6978 GCA_964616955.1 Candidatus Woesearchaeota archaeon | reverse complement strand
CAAATAAAACAAATGGATTGCTGCCTGTAAAAACAGCAATTCTTGAAATAGATGAAGGGATGGGTGCTGAAGAATTGGAAAAGTATTTGAGAGAATCAAAAGTGCATGAAGGGTGCATAGAAATCTCAATAGAAGAATACAGAAGAAGGGAAAATGTTTGATTCAAAAATTACATACACAAAGATGGGAGTTTGCAATGAGTTCAGGAAGCCAATTAATTATGCAAATGCTGTTGAAATAGCAATTCCTTCAAAATTGATAGGGGAATATCTCATTTTTTCAGAAGGGAAGCCCGAAATAGTATATAGACATAGAGAGATTCTAGAGAGCAACATAGGGGAACCCCCATATGGAATTGAGATTTTTCTTACAAAACAAACTGATGGGCTATATATAAAAACAGAAAAAGATGGCATTTTGTTCCCAAAAGAAATAACTTACATAAGGGTGCACAAAAAAGTGAACCCAAGAACACTTTCAAGTTATTTGAGAAGGAGCAGGATACACAAGAGCCAGATAAAAAAAGCTCTGAAAAAATTCAGGGATTTCAGAAAAAAAACAATGCCTGAAAAAAACATTGATTTTGGGGAGGAAAGGAACACGCTATCAAAACTTTTATAAAACAAGGCAATGGGTTAAGAATAAAGCTTGAACCTGGTGATGATAGATGGGCTTTTATAAGTATCTGGAAAAGAATAGGCAGGAAGTTTCCTCAAAATACCTTATAGAATGGAGAAAACAGCCAACAATAACAAGAATAGAAAAACCAACAAAACTCGAAAGGGCGAGGAGGCTGGGATATAAGGCAAAGCAGGGGTTTGCGGTTGTGAGAGTTAAGATAAGGAAGGGTATGAGGAAAAGACCAAAACCATCAAGGGGAAGGAAACCAAAAAAAGCAGGAAGATATTTCCCTCCGGGAAAATCCCTCCAGAGGATTGCTGAGGAAAGAGTTCAGAAAAAATACATCAATATGGAGGTTCTTAATTCCTATCTTGCTGGTGAGGATGGAAAAAACAAGTGGTTTGAGGTCATTTTAATAGACCGCTCCCACCCCGCAATTTTAAATGACAGGGATGTTGGCAGAATTGCACTCCAAAAGAAAAGGGCTTTGAGGGGATTGACAAGTGCAGGGAAAAAAGGCAGGGGATTGAGGAAAAAGGGAAAGGGAAGCGAGAAAATAAGACCAAGCATAAGGGCAGGAGGAAGGAAAGGGAAATGATGCTGAACCCAAGGGACATGAAAAGGATTATGAAGCAATTGAATGCAAAGAGAATAAGTGCAAAAAGGGTTATTATTGAAAGGGATGAGGGGAACATAGTAATAGAAAATCCAGACATAACCCAGATGGGTGTTGGGGGGAACATTGTTTTCCAAGTAATGGGAGACATTGCAGAGCAGAAGTTCAAAGAAGAGGATATAAATCTCATAATAGAGAAAACAGGAAAAAGCAAGGAAGAAGTGAGAAAAGCACTTGAAAAAAACAATGGGGACATAGCCCAGACAATCCTTGAACTCTCCGAATAAACCTGCTCCCAGATTGGCGGGGGTTTTTACAGCATCATCTTTTTACAGTGTGTTCTATCAACCTTGCATAAGCAGGTCTTGTTATGAATATGCCCACACATATTGCTATGATTGTGGTTATGGCAAAACCCCTCAAAATGCCAGCACCTGCTGTTGCAAGGGGGAGCATTGTTGCAACAGTTGAGGCAAATGAAGCAATTATGATGAAAAATGCCTTTTTCAGCCTCTCCTTGACCCCCCGTATTTTCTCTTTTTCCTGACCATGCAAAACCTCATCAGTCATAACAATCTGGTCATCCACCCCGGTGCCAACAGTTGCTATCAAGCCAGCAATTCCTGCAAGGTCAAGGGTCCAGTGAATCAAAGAAGCAATGCCAAGAGTTATGACAATCTCAGACAATGTTATGAACATTATTGGGAGGCTTATCCTCCAATCCCTGTACCTCAAAAGCACAACAACTTCCACTCCGAGAATGGCAAGAATAAAAACAAAGAAAATGTTCTGGGCAAATTCCTTTCCCAATTGGGGGGAAATTATCTCTGTCCTCTCAATTTCCATATTAACCGGCATTTTCCTTGACTGGAGGATTGCCTGTAAAGTCCTCATTTCCTGCTGCGCCTCCAGCCTTGTTGTTCTTGAGCCAGTTATGCTCGGGTTAGTTACAACCTTGCCTTTAAGGTTTGAGGAAATTCTCAAAGAATTACCAACAGGCTCGCCATCTATATAAAAAGATATCTCGCCATCAAGATAGCATCCAGAAGAAGTGCAATCAACAACAGACATGTTCGAGGTTATGTTTGCAAACCTCTCTGCACCCTCCTGTGATATGAAAATTCCAAAACCAAACTGCCAGTAAACTTTTCCATCCGATGATTCAACAGGGACAATCTGGGCGTAACATTCTGTGCCGCCAATGCATACAGAAAGGATATCATCCCCTGTAAAAACAGTTTTGTTGCCTATCCTTGCCTCAAAACTCCCCTCCTTTTCCAGCAATTCCCTCACCTCCTCCGGCCCTGTGCCTGCAAATTCCAATCGGAAATATTGGTTTCCTGAAAAGTCCCTTACATAGGATATGGGTATTTCCCTCAAACCGAATATATTCAGCCTTTTCTCAAGAATTGCAATAACATTCTCCACCTCATCATCAGTCAGGGTTTTGTTTGGCTTCAAAAGGACCTTTGTTCCCCCAACAATCTCAAGACCAAATTCAATATTGGTATCGGATATGGGGGAAAGGGTGAAACCAATGCTTGTCTTGTTCCTTGAAGTATATGGGAGGTAATAGGCTGTCTGGGTTGAATAAACATAAGGAAATATCTCCTTTTTGAATTCCACTGAAACAGGCTCTGAAGAATTTAGGTTTGAAACAATATTTTCAAAGTCAGCAAGCGTGTTTATTTCATAGCCATTTATATTTGTAACAATATCCCCAATAGATATTCCATAAAAAACTGCTGGTTCTTTAACAGAAACTACCTCCATGCCATTTTTGTCAAAATTCGGGTGAATCCAGAAAAAGCTCAAAAAAAGGAGGAGCAGGACAAGGATTATCCTCCACTCATTCAATAATTTCAACAATTTCATTTTCTCCTCTCCAGATAAATCCTTTGCAGTCCGGCACTCAAAATCCATGTATTGACAACATCGAAAAATATTGAGATAAAAAGAACAAAAGCAATGTGTTTTATTATCTGCACATTTGAAAGGACAAACATTATGGCGTAGGTCACAACAGCAGCAGTGTCCATTGTGAGCTCTGTTTTTATTGCTTTTTTCATTCTTTCCATCAAACTGCCCTCCTTTCTCTTCAAAATATTGGTAGCAAGAAGTATGTCTGAATCAGTGGAATAGCCGATTATCATTAAAAGGGCGCCTATTGTTGCAACAGAGAATTTTATGTCAAGAAGGGCAAAAACACCAAAAATGCAGACAATATCGAGCAATGTTGAACCCATAATGGATACAGCAGGAATAAAGCTCCTGAAATAATAATAAATAACAAGGGACATGAGGAAAAAAGCCAGGACAATAACACCCATTGAATCAGAGAGGAAAGAGGAGGCAATAAGCGCTGATTCAGAACTTATGCTTGCATTCTCAGAAGTGAGGGTTATGTTTAGTGCTTTTCCAAAATCAGCAAGCACATCAGAGGCATTTACCTGTTTTCCCACCTCCACATCATAACCCACAACCCTCCCCCCAATATCCCTCAATTCCCTCACAACAACATCATCTGTGGAAAAAAATTCCTTTGATTTTTCTTCCAGAAAGGAAAGGGAATAAGTCCTGTTGGAATAGAATGTTATTGCTGTCCCTCCCTTGACAGATATGTCACCGCCAAAAAATTCTCCTGTTGTGAAAAACCTGTAAAGGAGAACTGAGGAAAAGAACAAAACCATGGCAAGGGGGATAACAAAAAGTTTCTTGTAATCCTTCTCATATATTTTGGATATCCTATCAAGCATGGAATTTGATTTATCTATGGATTAATAAATATTACACTTTGTTGCTATGCAAAAAAAATCATTTAAATAAAGCAGGGATAGGTTAGTTGGGGGGCTGTGGTCTAGAAGAAACTTTTTGGGAAAAAGTTTCATCAAAAAGTGGCTGGGCAATTTGGTCCATGACTCAAGCCTCGGGCGCTTGAAACCCCGGTTCAAATCCGGGCAGCCCCACTATATGCTCGCTGCAAAACTCAATTTCCTGTAATATATTGTTTCAATCCCCTTATCCCACCTTAACCAATGGGTATAAAGCGATTTTTTTGGTTTTTTTACGCAATCAACCAAGCTTTTTACAGAAAATCCGTTTTGGAGAAAGAATTCCTCTTTTCTTCTGAAAAATCCCCTCTCAACAACTTCATAATGCGAATCACCCAGCAAAGGGGAAATGAGCATGAATTTTGAGGACATTTTGTCAATATTCAAAATTGCCTGTTCAAGGGGCGAATAATCAAAATATTCCTTGTTATAAACAAAGAACAGGGGACCATATGTTGTTGGTTTTTCTGTCTCTTTTACAAGATAAAGCCCAACATTGAACATTGTGACTGCATCGAATTTTCCCAAGTCAATATTTTCTTCTGTTATGTCTGCCCTTACAAAATGCGCCCTGTCAAGATGGTTTTCAAGTATTTCCTTTTGGGCATCCAGATATTCTGTTTTCCTGTCAAGAAGGGTTACTTCCAAATGGGGAAATCTCTCCATCAAATCCCTTGTGTAAAAGGAAAAGGCAGGACCAATATCCAGCCATGTTCCATATTTTTCAAATCTCTTTGAAAATCTCACACCGCTCTCCCTTTCAATTCTACCAAGATTTCTTCTGAATACAAAAGCGCCTATGTCCGCTGGCTCCCCCAAATTTTCCTTTCTCAAACAAACAGCCATATTTTTGGGGAAAAAATACCATTTAAAAATTATTTTATTTGCTCCAACAATTTATTTCCAACACTATTCCCAAGGACCTGCACAACAAGTCCCTGCTTCTTCTTTATGTCTCCCGCATTCTTTATTCCCGCCCTGTACAATTTCCTTGCTCTCACCCTACCTATCCCTTTAAATCTCACAAGAGGCAGCAATTCCTCCCTAACACCTTTCACTACCCTTGCCCTCAATTTCATTAATTCCTTTATATGCTGTTTTGCATCCACCAACCTTGCTATTTCAGAGGAAGCATAGAGAAGCCAGTCAAGGTTTCTTATTCTTGAATACAATTCTCCAGGAGTAACCCTGTATTCTTTAAGAATAGCATCCTCTGTTTTTTCATTTATCCAGTCATACATCACAAGGGCTGTTTTGAATGAAGAGAGGAAATCCTCGTATTCATAATCCCACATGTCCGGCTCTTCCTGCAACAGAACAAAATCATTTAGCATCATCTGGATTTCAGCATATTCAGAGGGTTTTACACCCAAAAATGGCTTCATCTCCTCTGTGTTGCATGCCATATGCAGATATGCAAAATCCTGCCCAATTTCCCTTCCAATCAGGCAATCTGCAATATGCCTTCCTGTTTTTGGGTCTATATAAAGTTCGCTCACCCTGTTTCCAAATGGTGTTGGGACAAAACGCTCTTCTTTGCGTTCTATCATGCCCCACTCCTCCAGCAAAAATACAATTCTCTCAAGTTTATAAGCAAGCTCCTCCATATCACCATATTGTTTTGCCCAGAAGGTTTTTGAGAAAAATTTTTTCAGATTGTCAATATTCCTCGCACCCATGCACAAAAGGGCAAGCACATGGGACCTCAAAACAGGCTCAGAGGAGAGTTTGGAGTAAATATTCTCTATTTCTCCATTAATGTATTTTTCAAAAATTTCCTCTTTCTGCTCCTCTGAATTTGCAATGCATATTGCCTCGCCCTCACTGTCATAATCGGGCCTTCCCGCCCTTCCTGCCATTTGCTTGTACTCAAGAACAGGTATGTATTTCCTCCCACCATCATACCTTGTCAAATCCCTCACAACCACCCTGTATGCAGGAAGATTCACTCCCATTGCAAGTGTTGGTGTGGCGCATATGACCTTTATAATGCCTTTTTTGAACCCCTCCTCCACAATTTTCCTTTGCTCTGAAACCAGACCTGCATGGTGAAAAGCCACGCCTTTTCCCACAAAAGAGCTTAATTTTTCGCACTGGGAAGTGGGTGGGTGGAGCACAGACAATATTCTTTGCGCAAGCATACTGGTTTTTTCATCACCTTTGCTCTTTTCTGCTAAAATCTTGGCAAGACCTTCTGCGTATCTTCTCGAAGAAAGAAAAAAAATCACCTGTTTGCCTTTTTTAAGGGTATCCCTCATTATGGATATTTCAGCACGCATATCCTCCAATTCCTCCACACCATCCTCAAAAAAGATTTTGTTTTTGTAAAAAACCCCCTCCCTCAACTTAACCGGCCTATAATTGCTCTCCACAAGTTCCGCCCCCATCCATTCTGCTATTTCATGAGCATTTTTTATTGTGGCACTCAAACAAACAAATTGGGCTTTTAAATGAAGAAGTTTTGTTATTAATACTTCCAGGGTGGGTCCCCTTGACACATCATTCAATAAATGAATCTCATCAATAACAATTGTGCCAACATTATTGACCCATAATGCCCTGTGCCTCAAAAGAGAGTCCATTTTTTCAGAAGTTGTTATAACAATGTCAGAATTTTCAAGCCACCTGTCAGAGGAATCAAAATCCCCCAAGGAAATGGCAATTTTGAATTCAGAATATTTTTTTTCAAAATAATCATATTTTTCATGGGCAATGCTCCTCAAAGGGGCAATATAAAGCATTTTTCCCCTTGCTGAAACGAGGTTGTAAATGCCCGCCATTTCTGCAATCAGTGTTTTTCCGGATGCTGTGGGGGAAGCCACAACAATATTTTTTCCCTCAAAAAGACCTGCCTCAATTGCTTTTTTTTGGGGAGGTCTTAATTGTTTAAATCCCAACCTCTTCCTTATT
>CAZTVD010000020.1:0-7053 GCA_964616955.1 Candidatus Woesearchaeota archaeon | reverse complement strand
ATTTATGTATTTGGATATTATGTAATAGGCAGGGTAGATTGTTGAGTCAGATATTGGCTCAATAACCCATTTATTATCGAATGGGAATTCTGTTCCAAGCCAGCTTCCCTGTCTCACACATGCCCTGTCCTTGAACCATTCAAGAATTGATGGGAGGGCTTTTTTATATTGCTGGGGATAAATATTCATTTTCTGCGACCATTCCTGTGATTTTTCTGTAAGTACTTCATCACTGTATTTTATAAACCACTGGTCAGGAATTGTTTTTATAACAACCTTCTCTCCACACCTGCATATGACCTCTTCTGAAAAGACCCACATTTTTGAAAAAATGTTCCTGTTTTCCCCCTCCTTAATTATATCTTCTTTTACATCTTTCACCCTTTTTCCTGCATATTTGCCGCAATTTTCCATTAGCACGCCTGTGTGAAACTCTTTTTTATAAACCTCCTCTGTTGCTTTTTCAAGCAGTTCCTTTTCTTCCAAATCTTTTATTCCCAATTTTTCACATTCTTCTTTTGCTGGGATACCTTTGTATTCTTTTGTTTTGATTATTTGGATTGGTTTGATTCCAAGATTTTTAACAGCAACCCAATCGTAAGGGGCGTGGGCTGGTACGCTCATCACAACGCCTGTTGCAATTTCAGGGTCAACAAAATCACCCCTTATTATTGGAATTTTTTTGTTTGTTATGGGGTTGGTGCATTTTTTTCCTATAAAGTCCTCTGCTTTTCCAATTATCTCAACACCCATCTGGTATTTGAGTTTGTCGGCACTTTCTTTGCTAACCACCCATTTCTCGCCTTTTGTTTTTATAACAACATATTTTGCTTTGGGGTTGAGGAAAATATTTGTTACTCCAAAAATTGTTTCGGGTCTTAATGTTGCTGCTGGAAATATGTATTCCCCGCACTTGAATTTTATGAGGGTGAATTCCATTATTTCTGCAGAACCCCCTTTGGATATGTCTGTTTCTGATGCATCAACAGCAATAGGACCACAATTCGGGCAATAAGGGGCATAGTGCGGTTTTTGCACAAGAAGATTCTTTTTTTTAAGTTGTTTGAATTGCCATTGGATGAATTTGTTGTAACCCTCATCAATTGTTGTCATTGCCCTCCTGAAATCTATTGAAAAACCCATTTCTTTCCAGTTTTGGGTATAAACCTTACTGAAAAATTTTACAACATACTTGGGATCCTTCAGTTTTTCTTTTTCATTCTCGGGACACCCATTTCTTTCCAAATAATCATCAAACTTACCTTCAGATACCTTTTTTGCAAAGCCAATTGCAGGAAGACCTGATGCATGAAAACCTGCTGGAAAAAGAACATTATAGCCCCTCATCCTTTTATATCTTGCAAAAACATCTGTATAGGTGTATCCCCTCATATGCCCCACATGGAGATAGCCAGACATTCCAGGATAAGCAAATATTATAAAAAATTTTTCTCTCTTGTCTGGTTCTGCTTCAAAAATCCCCTGTTTTTCCCATTTTTTTTGCCATTTCTTTTCTATTTCATTTACTTCCATTTTTTTGAATTAAAATCAGATTTTTATTAAATTTGTGATAGAAGAAAAATACAGCTTGACAAAAAAGGAAAAAGGAACCATACAATATAATTGCCAATTGGTGCTGTAAGGTTGTTTCTATGATTTATTTTTGTTAATATGCTTTTTTTCATTTTCCACATCCAATAACCCTTTTTTCTGCATAAGTAGGGCTCTATAAAAAGCAGGTCAAGAATAAAACACGCCCCGCCTGTTAAAAATGCAGTTGTTAATATTCCGTTGGTCCTTGGGTCAAGACCCAAGGACATTACTACAAATGCAGAGCCAATATTGGACAGAGTTATAAATGCAATCCAGAAAGGGACAATGAAAAAAGGTATATTCTGGTAAAAGGGCCAGACCCTCCTGTAAGTGTAATAGCCCATGCCTGAAACAATGTTCTCGCCAAAAAAAGCCACAGCAGTTATTATTATCAGAAATAATGCTGAATAAAGAGGGTCATAAAAAAGGAATACACCAATTATGCCAATTAATGCAAATATGCTGAAAATAATGAGCTCTTTCATTAAATCTTAAAATAGGCATATTTTTATAAAATCTGTGATGAAAAAATTATTGGGGGCCAGTAGCTCAGAGGAGCTTTCAGAAACTTTTTAGAAAAAAGTTTCATCAAAAAGGGAGTTTCGGGCAATTTGGATAGAGCGGCGGCCTTCTATGCTGTGAAGAAGGGTATCTAAGCCGAAAAAAAGATGTGGTGCGAATCCAATTCCGAGCAAGGAGAGCCGTAGGTCGTGGGTTCAAATCCCTCCTGGCCCATTCCAAAAGTGTATTAGCCCTGTGCCTTATACTTGTTATTTTGTTCAAATATCCAAAACCTTTATTTTTTGAATATTCCTCTTTTTTATTGGTGATAAAATGGTTTTGGCATTTGTGTTGGTTGTAATCAAGGCAGGAAAGGACAAAGAGGTACTCAAAAAACTGCGTTCATACAGGGAGGTGGAGGAGGCTCATCATATATATGGTCAGTACGACATAATAATAAAAACAAAGACAGAGGATTTGCAATCATTGGACAGATTTATCAATAAGCTGAGAAAACTTAAAAATATAAAAGCCACTTCAACTATGATAACAATGGAGTAGGGGGTTGTGAGGTAATCAGGCAGCCTGGCAGGCTCCAGAGAGAGGGTTAGCTGAGCTTTGTGCAATGAGGAGCAACCTGGAGAGAGGTAACCTGCTCGTGGGAGTTCAAATCTCCCCAACCCCACTCCAAAACATTTTTAAATACTTTTTTACCACCTTTTGATTATGAAGAAATTGTTTTTTTTGTTCATGTTCATAATGCCTTTTATGTTTTCATTAGCCATGTCCATAACTCTTGATGTTGACATAATCATGGAGGATGTGGTTTATCAACCAAACGAACTCGTGGAGGCATTAATTAAAATAAATAATCTGAAAGACGAAAAAGTTTATTTTATGGATTATTGGGTAGATGAGCATTATTATTTGAATGCCAGAGTTTTGAGAAAGGGTCATAATGAGGTCAAGTTATTTTTTAATGCCCCAAGCACTCCGGGCTTTCATACATTAAAAATCAAAATCTATGACGGAAAGTATTATTCAATAACAAAGGAAAAAGAATTTGTTGTTTCTCAGGAAGCAAAGGGATTTTTAATTGAATTGAAGCCGAAGGTGAGCATAACATCCAACAAAGCCAATTTATTGCTTAAAATAGCCAATATGGGAACATATGATGATTTATTCGAAATTCTTCTTCCAAAATATTCCACAAAATCAAATTATAGTTATGTGGAAGTGGGTGCAGGAGATATTGGTTATGTGGGGATAGAAGCAGATTTTTCAGACTATATAAGCAATAACTACAATTTCCCTGTAAAAGTATGCTCCCTCCATTTGTGGAGCTGTCTTGAAACTAATGCAGAAATTCTTGTAAAAAGGGAAGAATCGAAAGAAACATCACTAAAAATTAGTTCAGAGGAATTTTACACATACCCAGATTCAAAAATTTTTGTGGAAATTTTTTTGAACAACACATCCGCTTTTGATAAGAATTATTATGTTTCCCTTGAGCCTTTGAATTTTTCAGGCAAATACACGGAGCCCCGCCTGTCCTTGCCCGGCGGAGAAAGCGGAAGGATGAGATTTTACATAATGCCCAACTCAACAGGGGCATATCATTTAAAATATACTGTTTTTTCAAATGGGGTATCTATTAAGGAGGGGTATTTCAACATAACTGTTGCTGAAAATCCTCTTACAATCGCAGCAATATTCTCGCCAAAACTTGGATGGATATATGCCCTTATTGGCATTTCATTAATTATTATGCTTTCCTATATTTTTGTGAAGTACAGGGATGGAAAGTTTAAGTACCCTTATATCAAATAAGTGTAAGTGGTAATTTATTTAAAAAAACATGGAGTTCTTTCAATATATGAGAGCTCATCTTATTTCGAATAAAGTCATAATAAAGGATGAAAAGGAAGCAAACCTTTTATTCAATAAAGGGAATTATGGCTCTCTTGAAAAAGGAAAATTGACACTTTCTCTTGTTGAGGCACTTTATCTGGTGGAAAATGGAAAATTGGAAGTTTATGATTGGAGGGATAATTTGGTTGGTTTTGATGCCTTGCTCAAAAAAGCTAACAGGCTTGAAAAAAGGTTATGGGTAAGGTTCTGTGTTTACAGGGATATAAGGAAAAGAGGTTATATAACTAAAACAGCATTAAAATACGGGGCAGATTTCCGGGTTTATGACAGGGGGGATGTGCCGGGGAAACAGCATGCAAAATGGGTGCTTTTTGCAGTAAATGAAAATGATTCCTTTGATTGGAAAAAATTTGCTGCAATGAACAGGGTTGCCCATTCTGTGAAGAAAAAGCTATTAGTTGGCATTGTTGATGATGAGGGGGATGTTACTTATTATGAGGTTCAATGGAGGAGACCCTAAATGAAAAAATATGTGTTTTTGATTTTAATGTTCTTTTTCAGCAGTGCAAGCGCTTTTCAGGTGCATACAAAGATACTTGGAGTTATGCAAACAGGGGACGGGGAGGAAGGGATTACAGCAGACCTTTATGTGACTGTTGTGAATGGCACTGGCAAAGTTTTCATATCAACAATCCCATTAACAAAAATAGACACCCAGGCAAGCGCCAGGTTGGCAAAAGAAGTTGCTTGTGAAACTTTGAATATGGAATGTAGTAATTATGATTTTTATTATGAGATATATTCAGAATCTCCAATAGTCGGCGGTCCAAGTGCGGGGGGGGCAATGACTGTTGCTACAATGGCTGCTCTGAAAAATTTGACACTTTATGAGAATGTTTTTATGACCGGAACAGTTAACCCGGATGGCTCTATTGGTCCTGTTGGGGGCATATTGCCAAAGGCAGAAGCAGGGTATAAGGCAGGCGCAGATTATATCCTTATCCCGAAAGGCCAGAGCCTTACTTACATTGAAGAAACAAGAACAACAACAATAGGTATCATCACACAAACAGAGACAATAGTAAAGCCAGTGAATGTTTCCTTTTATGCTCTCAGTAACTGGGGACTGAAAGTTGTGGAGGTTCCGGATGTTGAAACTGCTTTTGAGAAAATGACAGGATACGAAATAACCAGAAAAACAAAACCAAAAAATCTTGTTACAGCTGATTATCTCACAATCACAAAAGAAATGAGCACTGACCTTTTAAAATATACAAGAGAATTGCTTGATAATGCTACGGATTATTTGAATTCAAAGTCATTGAGTTATAGCTATACCCAAGAAATAGAAAATTTGCTCAAGCAATCAAGAACATATCTTGAGCAGGCAGAGCAATTGGGTTCTCTTTATCAGCACTATTCTGCTGCAAGTTATTGTGTGCAATCTTCAATATTGTCGAATTATGCAAAAAAATTAATTTCTTATTATTCGGGAGAATATCAAACAAAGGAAGATATAAAATCAGAAATAGACAATACAAAATTATACATAGATAATTTTGAGAATTCAACAATAAGTTACCAAAAAATTGACCATATTTATGATATTGAGCTTTTGATTGTTTCTATAGATAGGCTGAGAGAAGCAGAGAACCTCATAGATGAGAGCTATAAATCCTATTATTCAAAAAAATATGAGGATGCCCTTTATTACGATGCTTTTGCAGAAATAAGGCTTTTGACTGCTGAGAAATGGAGGGATATGACACTTGAATTTGAAGGAGAGCTAAACCTTACATTTGATGTAAATCTCCTTGTTGATTTGGCCAGAGACAGATTAGAGAGTGCAAAGGTTTACCACACTTATGCTTCCACAGTATCTACAAGCAGTTTGCTCCAAAGCGCACAGAATAAGCTGGATTCTGCCACAGAAGCATACAACAACAAAAAATACATCTTTTCAATATTTGAGTCTCTCAAATCAATGGCTGAATCCAATTTAGCCATGGAGGTAAGGGGGCTTTCAGAATCTGACCTTCCTTCAAAAATAAATACAAAAATGCATGATGCAGAGGAGGCAATTGATAATGCCAAGTCAGAGGGCCTGCTTCCCATACTTGCCATTTCCTATTACGAATATTCCAAATCATATGATGACCCTTACCAACAACTTGTGTTTTTGAGTTATTCAAAAGAATTTGCAAAAATAACAAATGACCTTGTAAGGGCTATTTCAAGGGAATCTGGAAAAAATTTTGAGTCAAGGCAGGTATACATAAGAAAAAAAGCAGAGGAAAGCACCACAGATGTAACTGCATATATGTTCATACTTGCTGGATTTCTTGCTGGGATTACCATTTCACTGTACAATATTGAAAAGCTCAGCAAAAGAAAATAGTGGTGTTTTTCAGTTCTCCTTTTCCAAAATGTATTTCCACTTCATTTTTTCCGCTTTTAATAGTTAAGTTATTAACTAAGTCATAATGGGTTTCCCACACCTCCTCCCACTCGCCTATTCTCAAAATAATCACATTGCTCTTGTTATTGAACTGAATTTCGCCTTTTGAGAAAAAGATGTCCCTTCTTAAACTGGAGCCATAGTCCCCGACAAGATGGAGTTTTTCCATTCCATCTAAGATTTCCCTTGCACTTTTCTTTATCTCAAATTTTGCTTTTGTATCATAAAAATAATTTAATTCAAAAATTCCGAGGGACAATATAAAAAAAACAATTATCAGGCTTATGGATATTCTGAATGGATGGGAAATTACTCCTTTCATATGCTTGCAAGAGAGGAATTCAAAGTTTCATTTATAACCCCCACAGAGTGGAGTATACCTGTTTTCAGCACGCCCATCATTTCAAGCACAATTGAGATGACCAAGGCAGTTGTCAATATTATTACAACGTATTTGAGTGGTAAACCTTCTATTGCTTTTTTGTTCATATAATTAGGATGTTTTTTTTATTTATAAGATATTTGTTGCAAAATAACATATGAAATAAATCAAAGAAGCAATTACACTGTAATCGCCCGTCTTTATCCATATTTCTTCTCCAATAATGTTTTTTAAGAAAAACATAATT
>CAZTVD010000019.1:0-7123 GCA_964616955.1 Candidatus Woesearchaeota archaeon | reverse complement strand
TATCCATCATCTCACCCTTTAATTAGGGTCAAGATGTATAAAAGGGCGTTTAATAGAAGAAAAAGCGCCCCGGCCGGGATTTGAACCCGGGTCCCCGGCTTTCTGAAGTTTTTCCCGAGGGTTTTTGCTATCTGCAGGGAAAAAAGCTCCGACAGGCCGGGATCCTGGACCGGACTAGACTACCGAGGCTCAAAAAAAATAATTAATGGTTTGGTTTTAAAGCTTTGCGTTTGTTGGTGAAAGAAAATAAAACGCAGAAAAGGAGGACAACATCTGAATAAATCAGAACTTCTCAAGAACAGCAATCATCCTGTCAGAATCTTTTTTGAATGGTTTTCCTTTGAAATCTCCAAAAATGTTTTTTATCCTGAATTTTTTGCTCATTCTAACAACATCTACAAATTCCTGCGGAAAAAGTATTCTTGATGTATTTTCAGAAAATATCCTGTGTTTTCCTTGTTTTATATGAACAACCCATCTCACTGTTTGTTTCAAAAAATCTGGTGGGTGTTGAACTATTTTAACTTTGATGTTGTCAACTTCCCATTCATTCAAAATAGTTTTTCTCCTAACATCAAACCACACATAAGGGTTTCCCATCTCAATCATGTAAATCCCTTTTTTATTGAGAACTTTTGAAACAGAATCAAAATGGCTCAAAATATCCCCTATATCAACCAAATAAGAAAAAGTAGCAAGCATTGAAACGGCTGAATCATATTTTTTTGGAAGAGAAAATTTTTTCATGTCCCTCACATAAAAATTCCCTTTTAATTTTTTCTTTGCATAATCCACCATTTTTTTGGATTTGTCCAATCCACCTATTTCATAATATTTTGATAAAATCTCAAGATGCTGCCCTGCCCCGCAACCAATATCAAGCAGGGATTTTGTTTTTTTGTTTAACTGCTTTCTTATAAAAGAGCATTCTTTTCCAAAATTTCTGTATGAAAAAGCTTTTTCATAAATCTCCGGATAGTTGTACATCTCCATAAAATAGCAATAATAAATGTTTTTTTAAACATATACCCAAAAAACATAATTTAATAATCAATTTAAACATGAAGCAAGAATAAATAACATGCTCATAAAAAAAGGTGATTTTGAAATAAGCATTGGGAAAGGAGTGGGGCATGTTTTAGAGGACCTGATTTTTTCATCAAAAGAAAGAATATGGATAGTCTCCCCCTGGATATCCAAAAAATATTCTGAAATAATAAAAGAAAAAGCAAACAAGGGCGTGGATGTGAAACTCCTGACAAGCAATGATTTTTCAAATAATTCCCACAAAAGGGCTGTTTCAGATTTAGTGGATTTCAGAAGGAAATTAAGAAAATTTCCTGCATATGCCTCCTTTCTTCTTTCTCTTATTCTTCTCTCGCTTTCTGCATTTGATATAATATGGCTGGCGTTTATTCCCTTGCCTGTATTTGTTTTCTTTTTTTATGGCATCTGTTTTGAAGCAAAACCCAAAATTGATTTGTATATATTTGACAGGAAAAAGGAATTTACACACTCCAAAATATATATTTTAGACAATGTTTCTGCTGTTGGGTCTGCGAACCTCACTGAAAATGGGTTATGGAGAAATATAGAAACTATTGTAATAATAAAAGACAAGGAAATCACAGAGGAAATACGCAGTATTTTCAACAATATAAAAGAAAATCCTTTTTTAAAAAGGATTGAGCTTGAGTCACTGAGAAAGGTACTGAAATGAAAACAATAAAAGAAAGCATGGCTATTTTAATGGGTGCAGTTTTATGCTATTTTCTTGGACAGCTGACAAACCCCGTATTTTCAGCATCAATTATTGGATTGATTGCAGGAATATTTTTTCACAGTTTGTCCATACCATTATATATAGGCGCATTTGTTGGAATGTCTTCTGAACTTATAATGCCAAACATTTTTTTTCTTGTGGAGGCATCATTGATTTCATCATTTTTGTGGGCAATTCTCATGAAAAAAATACCTTCATGGGGTGGAAAAGCAGGATTCACTGCTTTTCTTGGTGTTCTCACAACAGTTGTAATAAATGGGTGGGAGCATGAACAAGTAACAAAATCGCTAAATCCTGAGATAATCTTTTTGCTTATTCTGACTTCAATGTTTGCAACAATAATGACCTTTGAAATAAGAAAAAAAATAAGAGAACAGGGAAATGCAGTAATTGGTTCAGCAACAATTGGTTTTTCCTTTGGGGCATTCTCATTGTTATTTCCTGAAACAACAATATTTTCAGAAGTTGCATTTGCAGCATCATTTGCTGGCATGACTGATTTAAAACACATTCAGGAACAATGGCATACACTCATAGTGGGATTTGTTGTGGGCGTTGTTTTCTTATTATTAACCTCCTCTTTCAGCGGATTTGGGGGAAAACTTGGGACAATCGCATTTATTTCTGTGTTATTATGTATAAATATCTTCAAAAAAATCAAATAAAGGCGTTTTCCAAGACCTTTTCGCAGGAGCAAGTTTTTTGTCCAAGATTGGATAAAACATGTTTTAAAAGCAATTTTATATTATTTTCATTGCTTTTTATGACATCCCGGATATTGTCAAGGGACACTTTCTCCTCTTTCCATACATCATAATCAGTCACCATGCCAATATTGGCATAACACATCCCCTTCTCCCTTGCAAGCACTACTTCAGGAACAAGAGTCATATTTATTATGTCAAGCCCCCATTTCCTGAAAATATTGGATTCAGCCCTTGTGGAGAATCGTGGACCATCTATGCAAATACAAGTTCCATTGGCATGATATGGAATATCCAATTTCTTGCACGAATTTATTATTTGAGCCCTCAAATCCGGACAAAATGGCTCAGCTATTTCAATATGGCCAACTTTTGGTCCATCATAAAAGGTATTTTTTCTTGATTTTGTCCAATCAAAGAAGTTGTCAGGAATTACAAAATCACCTGGCTTTATTTCCTCTTTCAAAGAACCAACTGCTGAAAAAGAAACAACCCTGCCTACGCCCACAGAAAAAAGCGCCCATATATTGGCTCTGTAATTTATTTTATGTGGTGGGATGGTATGTTCGTTTCCATGTCTTGCCAAAAAAACTACCTTTTTGCTTCCAAGCACTCCAAAAACAAGCTCTGAAGAGGGCGGACCATAGGGAGTATTTATTTTCCTTTGTTCAATTTTTTCAAAAAATTCAGAATCCGAAAAAATAGTGCCTCCAATTATCCCAATCATGAAAAAAAGGTGTTTTGAAACTTTTTAATGATTTATGTAATAAAATTAGCAAATAAATTTAACCATAACAAAAATTGTACTAGTATGGGAACCTACATAAAACTTCTAAAAAAATTTGAAAAAAATATTGAAAAAAAGGGGCTAACTATTACTGTTTCAGGTCTGTCAGGCACAGGAAAAACAAGTTTTGCCAAAAAACTGGCAGAATTAACAGGATTAAAGTACATGAGCGCCGGGAAGATATTCAGGGAAATCGCCAAAGAGAGAAACATGCCCCTTGAGGAATTCTCCAAAAAAAGAGAAAAGGGAATAGACATAATGATTGACAAAAAAACACTTGAACTTGCCCAGAAAGGGGGATATGTGCTTGATGGAAGGATGACAGGAGCTGTTGCTGGGGATTATGCTGATGAAAGGGTTTTTATAAAGGCGAGGAAGGAACTCATAGCACAGCGGGTTGCTGAGAGGGAGGGAAAAACACCAAAGCAAGCAATAGAAGACATAAAAAAGAGGGACAAAGCAGATACGCAGAAATACTTGGAGATATATGGGGTAGAACCTGAAAAAATGAATATTTATACAAAAATTATTGAGAATAATGGAACCTATGAGGGACTAATGAAAAAAGCAGAACTACTTGCCAAGCAATGCCTTGATAAAGCCAGTAAATAAAGGGTGTGGGTTTTCAAACCTGGATTTAAATTCAGGGTGAGCCTGTGTGCCAACAAAAAAAACATGATTTTTCAATTCTATGAACTCTGCCAACTTCCCATCCGGACTTTTTCCGCTTATGAGCATGCCATTTTTTTCTAAAATATCAAAATATTCGGGATTAACCTCATACCTGTGCCTGTGTCTCTCATAAATTGTTTCTTTACCATACAATTTTTCCACAATACTTCCTTTTTTAAGGACACTAACATAAGAACCAAGCCTCATTGTCCCCCCATAATTTTCTTTATCAAGAATCTCCTTCTGTTCATCAAGAATACATATAACTGGATGGGGTGTTTGTGGGTTTATCTCCGTACTATGTGCTTCCCCCAGTCCGCACATGTTTCTTGCAAACTCAACAACTGCCAATTGCATGCCAAAACATAAACCAAGAAAAGGGACATTATTCTCCCTTGCATGGGTTATTGCTTTGATTTTTCCCTCGACCCCAGAGGAGCCAAATCCTCCCGGAACAATAATCCCGCCTTTTAAGTCATTGCTCTCAAATTTTGTAGAATCCACCACCTTAATCTTAGCTCTCACACCAAGGTTTGCAGCAGCATGATTTACCGCTTCTATTATTGAAACATAGGAATCAGGCAGAGAAAATGCGCCTGTTTTTACATATTTGCCAACAATATTCACAAATACCTGTTTTTTGCTGTTTTTCATATTATCAACAAGCTCTTTCCATTTTGATAAATCAGAATATTTTGGGACAAGGGAAAATTTTTTCAATATTTTTTCTGAAAAATTTTGGCTTTCCAGAATTAATGGAACTTCATAAATACAACCACAATCCTCTACAGAAAGGATATTATCCTCGCTTATCCCTGTAAAAACAGACAATTTTTTTCTCCTTATTTCATCTAATTTTTTTTCAGACCTGCACAACAAAAAATCAGGGATTATTCCGTATGACCTGGCAAGCATAACAGCATGCTGGGTTGGTTTTGTTTTCATTTCCCCAAGATGTTTTGGTAATGGAAGATAACCCAAAAGAACTATTGCCTTTGGCTCTTCCAAAATTGAAATTGCTGAGAGAAACGGCAATATCTCATAATCCCCTATACTCCCACCAACTTCTACAATTGCAAAATCTTTACCCTCAGCACTTGTTTTTATCCTTCTAATTACCTCATCAGTTATATGGGGAATCAATTGCACTGTTTTTCCAAGATACCTTCCTCTTCTTTCGTTTTCAATAACTCTCCTATAAATCTGGCCTGTGGTTATGTTGTTTATTTTTGGGAGAGAGTTTCCAGTGAATCTTTCATAATGTCCAAAATCCTCGTCAATTTCGCCCCCATCATCTGTAACAAACACCTCCCCATGCTCTGTTGGTCTTAAGGTTCCAGCATCTATGTTTATGTAAGGGTCTATCTTGATATTTGTTGTTTTATATCCTTTTGATATCAATATTTTGGATATGGAAGCAGAAACAACACCCTTTCCAAGACCAGAAATAACACTTCCAAGAACAAATATGTATCTGGTTCCCTGCATTTCATACATTTGATTTTTTTGGTTTAAAGTTTTTGTTGTTAAGGAGAATACATTTGAAGTTAGTTTGTAAAAAAATAATAAGAATATCCCGCCTCCCAGATTTGAATTCCCCGAAACCTTTCTTTTGATGAAGGTTTTCTTTTCCAAAGAAAAGCTTCTCTGGGGACCTCTCGGTCTCGGCTGGTGGTTTTTCATTGCTGGAACATATCCGCCTCCAACCACATCTACAGCCGAGCGCTCTACCATTTCTCGAAGCCTTTCTTTTGGTGAAGGTTTTCTTTTCCAAAGAAAAGCTTCTCTGAGCTAAGGCGGGATAATACTTCAAAAATTGGTTTTTTTAAAAAGTTTCCTCTTCAAAAAATTATTAATGTTATCTTTAAGATTTTGTTATTTTTCATCAGGAGTTATTTGTATTACTACCTCATTTGACTTTGCAAAAAATTCCCTTCCTGCAGAAGTATAATAAACTTCTGTTGGCGCAAGCATCATTTTTCCAATTACTCCAACGTTTATTTTTACCTCATAAAACAAAACTATCTCCTCCCCGGGCTTTATCTCCTCTATATTCCAATAGATATATTCCTTCATCCCTCTCTTAATTCTTTTCCCTGCAATTGTTCCAAAATCAATTATCTCATGGGATATTCTGGGGAGAGGGTCGCTTATTTTCAAGTCATGAATCGAGCCCTTGCCAAGATTTTTTATTTTTAATTCAATCTTCATGCCAATACCAAGGGGCGTGGCATAATAATCTACAATATTTTTTGTTATTTCAACTCTTTTCATCAATCTTAACAAAATAAAAACAAACACAATGATAATGAGTGTTGCCAATAATAATGGGACAAAACTGACCTCATAATAAAGAAGCTTTGCTTCCTGCGAGCCGAGTGTGTATTCCCACACAAGACCAGTCCCATTATTCTCACCATTTGTAGAAGAAAGGAGATATCTATCAGCACCATAAAGGGGAAGATAAACCTCATTTTCTCCTGAAATTGTCCCTTTATTTCTCAATATAACTTCGACCCTTTTGCCAAAAATGTTTACATATTCTCTTTTTTCTTCTGAAAAGGAAGTATAACCAATTACCCTAACAGGGATATCTTTAAAATCAAGGACCCCGTGGTAAAAAAGAGCTATTCTCAAAGTATAATTTCCCTCCCCAGTCAAAAGAGGAACCTTGAAACTCTCATTAAAATCCTGTGTTCCCTCTCTCAAATTTAATGGTTTTTCAGTATAGGAAACAACAGTGCTTTTGTCCAAAAGAGTGATATTTAAAATAACATCAAGATCACCCCAAAAATTATTGACCCTAAAAGAAACATAATTGTCTATTCGCGGGTCTATTTCATGAAGAAGGGGATTCACTATCTTTATTTTTCCATAAGGGAGAATAACAACATCGGAAAGAAGAGGAAGTGTATAGTGTTTATCATTATAAAGAATCTCAACCTGGTGGAGATAAGTGCCCCTCAGCTCATCATCGGGAATGTGGAATGTGAGCACAATCTCCTTTTTTTCAAAGGGGGACATAGTAAAAGTATAAGTGGGTGAGATGGAGCGCTCCCATGGAGATGTCACAAGCACATATATTTTTTGTTCAACATTTTCGTTATTATCAAGGGTCAGATTATAAAAAACACTTTCTCCTGGCTGACCAGAACTCTTTATTTCCTTACATGTTAC
>CAZTVD010000018.1:6471-7138 GCA_964616955.1 Candidatus Woesearchaeota archaeon | reverse complement strand
GCTACTTTACAAAAATTTCTCCTTCAAAAGTGCCAAGATTAATTGGAAAAGGTGGAAGTATGATTAATATGATAAAAAACAAGACAAATACTGCAATAATTGTTGGTCAGAATGGCGTTGTATGGATAAGGGGGAGAAACAGGGAAGATGAGTTAAAGGTTGCTGAAATTGTGGAGATAATTGATAAAAAATCACATATAAACGGTCTGACCGAAAAAATCGAAAAAATGTTAGGTGAGGATAATGTACAAAAAAAGATTTGATAACCGAAAATTTGATGAATTAAGGCCAATTGAAGCAGGAGTTTCAATAATCCCAAGCGCAACTGGTTCTGCTTTTTTTTCAATAGGTGGCACAAAAGTTATTGCTGCTGTTGATGGACCTAAACCACTGCATCCAAAAAGAATGCAGGACCCGGAAAGGGGCACTGTAAGATGTTATTACAATATGATGAGTTTTTCTGTTGATGACAGAAAAAGACCGGGTCCGGGAAGGAGAGAAATAGAGATAAGTATGATTATGAGGAATGCACTTCAGCCATTTGTCCTCATAAAAAATTTCCCAAAAACAACAGTTGATGTTTTCACAGAAGTATATCAGGCAGACGCAGGAACAAGATGTGCAAGTATTTGTGCTGCTTCTCTTGCACTGGCTGATGCAGGAGTTC
>CAZTVD010000018.1:0-6461 GCA_964616955.1 Candidatus Woesearchaeota archaeon | reverse complement strand
CAATGAAAGACCTTGTTGCTTCAATTTCTGTAGGAAAAGTGGGAGACAAAATAGTGCTTGACCTGACAAAAAAAGAAGAGGATTTTGAAGAGGGAGCAACAGACATCCCCCTAAGCATATCCATCAGAACAAAGGAGATAAGTGCAATACAGCTTGACGGTGCAATAACCAAAGAAGAATTAAAACAGGCACTTGATTTGGCAGAAAAAGGATGTGCTGAGATATATGAAATACAAAAAAAAGTTTTGAAGAAAAAGTATGAGGTGGATTAAATGGGAATCAAAATAAGGGGAATTTATTCTACAGCCCTGACAAAGATTCTTTCCGAAGAAGGGTATTTAATATCCTTCCCATCAGAAAAAATCAAAAAAAGAATGCATATTGAAGAAGACGACAAAGTGAGTTCGCTTATTTATGATAAAGAGGATTTGAATGGAGTAATAGTGCATGGAAAAGAAAGCGAGGAGATAATAGAAACTCTTGCAAAGAATATTGGCGACATTGTAACAAAAAAACTTGAAACAGGGGATATTTACAGAGGTATAATAAAAAAAGTTGATATGGACAGCAAGGAGATTGTAGTGGATATAGGTGAAGAAAGAGAGGGCATATTGTCCCTGAGGGAATATTGGGGTTTTTTGAAGGAGGGACAGCCAATTCTTGTACAAACCAAAGGAAAAAACAGGGATTTTTACCTTTTGTCTTGCCACTTAAGATTTTTTGGTGAAAACCTTGTCCTCATAAAAGGGGGTTTCACAAAACCAAGCAAGCACATAAAAGACAAGGAGGAAATGGAAAGGCTAATGGAACTTGCCAAGGACTCAAAATTAAAGGGATGGGGTATACTGTGGAAGTCCCTTGCAGAAGGAAAAACAAACGAGGAACTAAAAGAAGAAATAGACAGATTGCTTGAAAAAGAAGGGAAAATAAAAGAAAAATTTGAACAGGACAGCAAACCAGAAATGCTCGAAAAGGGATTTTCCATTTATTTTATAGACTTTCCAAAAGATGCAAAAGACAAACTTGACAACATAAGGGCAGGGGTATGTCCCACTTTGAAGGGGCACCATTTTCTCAAATCAGGGGGATTTTCAATGCTTGCTGACCTTGCTGATAAAATGGTTGAGGAAGTTGGGGAGGAAAAAACAGCAAAATATGTAAGGGAAATATTTGAAAATAATATGAAAATTGGTGGTTTCTACAAAATCATACATAAAAAGCCAAGCGGGGATAGCATAATCATGTTTGGGAAAATCATGGAAAACAACGGCTCCTTGAAAATACAGAGGAGATTGAGGTATAGAGGGGAACTGGATGGGCTTGGAATCAAGATAAAAGAAGGGGATTACGCTGTCAGTACCCTAAAAAATGGGGAATTTTTTGTAAAACACGAATATTATACAAAAAACAAAGAACTTATAGGCAAGTATTATTCAATAAATACGCCGCTTGAAATATACCCGAAAATATGCAGATATATTGACTTGGAAGTGGATGTTATTGAAAAGGATGGAAAAAAAGAAATAATTGATATGGAAAAATTGGAAGAGTCAGAAATTCCCGAAAAATTGAAAAAAAAAGCAATAAAAACAGCTGAAATGATTGAAAAAGGTGATATAGATGTATAAAAATTTGAGAAAATTTGTTATAGAGCTCGCCGAAAAGAATAAAAGAAGAGACAGGAGAAAACTCGACGAGCATAGAAAAATTGAGATTGAAAAAGACATCTCAAAAAAAGCAGAGGGCTCTGCAAAAGTGAAATTTGGAAACACAGAAGTCATGGTTGGTGTAAAAATGGCTGTTGGAGAACCTTTCCCGGACAGACCTGACGAAGGCATATTAATGACAAATGCTGAATTCCTTCCAATGGCTAATCCAGAATTTGAACCAGGACCACCCGGCGAAAATGCAATAGAATTAGCAAGAGTCGTGGACAGAGGCATAAGAGAATCCAAAATGATTGATTTGAAAAAATTATTTATTGAAGAGGGCAAAGTATGGATGGTTTATGTGGACATTTACATAATAAATGATGATGGCAACCTGATTGATGCTGCTGCCCTTGGTGCAGTTGTTGCTCTGAAAAATGCAAAAATACCTGGTTACAAAAATGGCGAAGTAGATTATGAAAAAAGAACAAACAAAAATCTGCCAATTACAACAATTCCAACCACAACAACAATAACAAGAATAGGGAATCATTTTTTCATTGATACAACCAAAGAAGAAGAACAGGTTATGGATGCAAGATTGACTGTTACAGTAACAGACGAACATATTCATGCAATGCAGAAGTCAGGGGAAGGGACATTAACAAAAGAACAAATATTAAATATAGTGGAAACAAGTTTTAAAAGAAGAAAAGAATTGCTAAAGGTGCTCGCATGAAATATACAAAATATGAACTTGCAAGGATTCTTGGAGCAAGGGCACTCCAAATATCAATGGGTGCTCCTCTCCTTATAAAAAGACCAAAAAACATGTACAACCCGGTGCATATAGCCAAACTGGAATTGGAAAAAGGTGTATTGCCTATCACAGTGAAAAGGAAATAAATCTTTAGAATTCTTTTTTTGATATTCTATCTTCATATTCATGCAACATTTTCTCCACTGCTTTTTCCAAATCAACACCATAATAATTAGCAACATTACAGAGAGAGTAAAGAACATCAGCCATTTCCTTTGCAAGTTCCTTCTTTCCATAAGTTTTTTTCTTTTTTAGACCTTCAATACACTTAATAACCTCTGCAATTTCCCCAACCTCTTCAACCATATCAATAAATATCTGGAAACCATCCCATTCCATATCCATAATAATATCAATTTTGCCTGAAAGTTTCCTGACTTTTTCTTGAAATTCATTTATTTGCATTTCAGAATCCTCATCAATTCATTTAATTTTGCTGTTCTTTCCCCAGATGTGAGACCTATTTTTATGAACGGCGCCCCCAAACCAACAGCAAGATGTGCAAGTATTATGTCTTCTGTTTCCCTTGACCTATGGGAAAAAACAGGGAGCATTTTCATTTTTTTAAGCCCATCCAAAAAATCGAACATTCCAAAAAGAGAACCAACCTGGTTTGGTTTTACAATCCCTGCCCTTGCCACTTTTCTTAATCTTTTTATGTTTGTTGAGAATATATCGTCCCCACATATAAGTGCCTTTGTTTTTCTGGATATTTCTTCAAAACCATCATAATCATTTTCCTCGAGAGGGTCTTCCACATAAAATATCTTGTTTTCCTTTATTATTTGCCTCACAAAATCTATCATTTCGCCTTTTGAAAAAATCCTCCCAAGAAAGTCATATCCCATATATCTTTTTGAATAAAAAGTTGTTGCAGCAATATCCAGCCCAATATCAAGCTTATATCCGCCATTGTCAATTTCCTGCCTCAACATATCCAGCACTTCCATATCGGCTAGGGAAGTCGCCCATCCTCCCTCCATGCCCCTTGAATGCATAAAATTTCTATCTTTTTTTTCAAGAACCTCTGAAAAAGCATGAAAAAACTCTGATGCCTCCCATAAATCAAATTTTCTGGGTATGACAAGCATTTCCTGAATATAAGGTCCATCTGCATGTTTTCCCCCTTCTATAACCTTCAAGATGGGTCTTGGTTTGGATTTTTTTCCAAGAAATTCATAAACCTCCTTATTGTTATGGGAAGAGAGTGCTTTCAAAATTGCAAGAGAAAGGGCAAGGAGGGTATTCCCCCCAAAATAACTTATATCAACATCCTTTTCCATCAAAAAAATATCATTCAAACCTGAAAACTCCCTTGATTTTGCTATTTTTTTCAGTTTATTGAACCTTTTCAACATCAAATCTATTGTTATTTGCGGGGCTTCATATTCGCTTCTGCTTGTTCCTGTTGGAACAGATGCTCTGCAACCATTGACCTCCACCTCAATAGTGGGTCTTGCCATTGAATCCAGAATTTTCCTCGCAGAAATAGAGGTTATTTTCATAAAATAAGGAAAAAATGTTTAATTTAATAAAATTATCCGATTATTTAATCATAATAAATCCTGTCCTTCCACTTAAATGATGTCAGGATAATCTTCTCTTCCACACATTATGTCCACTCTGAATTACTATTTTACAGTTAATATGACTAACAAAGGAAAAGATTTAAAACACTTATGCCCATTTTTTAGGATATGGTTGAGAAGTTGTTGATACCACTGGAACAGTATTTATCCTCAGGCATAAGGATAGGTTCAAAATTCAAAACATCCTTTATGAAAGAGTATATATACAAAATAAGGCCGGATGGGCTTGCTCTTTTTGATGCAAATAAAATTGATGAAAGATTAAAGCTTGTAGCAAAATTTCTAGCAAGATTTGAGCCAAATGAAATACTTGTTGTATGCAGGAGGGAAGTTGGAGAAAATGCCCTTAAAGCATTGAAAGAATCAACAGGCATGCTTGCTGTTCCAGGAAGGTATTTGCCTGGAACCCTTACAAATGTGTCCAATGATTTTTTTAAAGAAGTCAAAGTAATGCTTGTATGCGACCCATGGGCTGATAGAAATGCTGTTAATGATGCATTGAAAGTGGGTATTCCTATAATTGGTATATGTGATACAAACAATACAAAAAACAACTTGGATATTGTAATACCTGGGAATAATAAAGGAAAAAAATCATTGAGCACAATAATGTGGATCATTGCAAGGGAATATCTGAAAAACAGGGGAGAAATAAAGAAAAGAGAGGACTTCAAATATACAATAGATGAATTTATGGGAAAATAGTAAAATTTTTTTGTTTTGATATATGCATTAAATTATGGATATAAGAATGCCTGTTGCCGCAGGAACATTTTATCCCTCCACAAGAGCAGAACTTGAAGCGTGGTTGGGCAGATTCTCAAAAAAAATAAATCCCTCTTTTTCTCATGGAATATGTCCCCACGCGGGGTATGTTTATTCTGGTGAATGTGCTGCTGAAACTTTCATTAATCTGAAGGAACCAGACACCTTTTTGATAATGGGACCAAACCATTACAATATCGGTGAGGACATAGCAATGGACAAACGCGTGTGGGAAACCCCTCTCGGTATAATTGAAATTGATACAACTCTTGCAACAGAATTAGAGAATTATATAGAATTTGATCCCAGAGCCCATGAAAAAGAGCATTCCATAGAAGTACTTCTCCCATTCATAAAATATTTTTTTCCAAATTCAAAATTTCTTCCAATCATCATAAAAACCTGCGACCCAAAAGAACTTGGGAACGTAATATCAAAAGCAATAAAAAAATCAAGGAAAAAAGTGAGCATAATTGCAAGCACAGACTTGACGCATTATGGAAATCTTTACGGATTCAAACCTTTCCCACCAGAAAAAGCAATTGAGCTTGATAAACAAATTCTGGAAGCAATAGCAAACCTGGAGATAAAAAAGTTTGAAGGATTGGGGAAAAAAACAACAATGTGTGGCTATTATGGAGTAAGGGTATTAATGGAGATTATGGAGAAAAAAGGGAAAATATTAAAATATACTAATAGCACTGAAATTAGTGGGGATAAACAAAACTTTGTTGGCTATGGGAGTGTTGTTTTCAAATGAAAAAAATTGATGTTCCAGAAGAATTTCTTCAAGAACCCGATATAGATGATTTTGAAGATATAGAGGAAATAGAAGAAGTTGAAATAGACGAAAAGGAAATTGAAAAAGAAATAAAATATTATATAGGTTAAGCAACCTTTACCTTGTGTTTTTTCTTTGCTGTTTTGTTGAGTTTCTTTACAATTATTTCAAGAATGCCGTCTTTGTATTTTGCCTTTGCTGACTCTGGAATAACTTTTTCTGGAAGAATCCTGTATGTCTGGAAAAATTGCTCCCCGTATTCTGCAAAATAACTCCTCCCGGTTTTTTTCTCCTTTATTTTTTTTCTTCCAGCAATTATTTCTATAGTATTCTCTGTGAGATGAACGCTGATGTCCTCTTTTTTTACTCCCGGTATCTCAAATTTCAACCTCAATGCATTACCCTCATCCTTTATGTTCATTAAGGGCTCTCTTATAGAAGTTGATATGAAAGGTCTTCTCATGAATTCCTGCATCATCCTGTCCATTTTTTTCCTCATATTTTCCATTTCATTGAATATGTCTATCATTGAGCATCACCAAATAATTAAAATGAGTAATTGGTTAAAAAATTTATGAGAATAAAAGCATGTGGAAAAATATTTGAAGCAGAAGAATTCAGAGGTATAAGATGTTATATGGGATTAAGGTTCAGCAAACCAAGACCTGTAGTATTATACAGTAATGGGAAAAAAATTGATATAGACATGTTCTTCTGTTTTCATCCAATGGATATTTACTGGATAAAAAATGAAAAAGTAATAAAAAAGAATAAAGCAAAACCATTCAGAATATATATGGGTGTAGAAGCAGATTTTGTTCTGGAAACACCAATCAACTTTATTAATTTGAAAGAAG
>CAZTVD010000017.1:0-7305 GCA_964616955.1 Candidatus Woesearchaeota archaeon | reverse complement strand
AATAATGGACCTATTCTTTTAATTTCTTTTGCTCCCAGTTCTTTTTTTATCTCACTCCATTTCAATTTAAACCCAAAAACATGCGCAAGTTTTTCACATGATTGGGGTATGAAGGGAAACAGCATTATGCTTATATTTTTGATTAGATTAGCACATGTCCATAAAACAGGCACAACCCTTTCCTTTTTTTCCCATGGTTTGTTATGTTGAAAATATTGGTTTGCCTTATCAGAGAGAATAAGGATTTTTTTCAGTGCTTCCCTTAATCTTACCTTTTCAACAAGCGTTTTTACTTGTTCTGACACTTTTATGGAGTATTCTATTATTTCCCTGTCTTCCTTTCCAATATTCCTTTTTTCAATTCTTCCCCCCCTTCTGCTTACAAAGCTTATTTCTCTGTTGACAAGATTGCCGAAGTTGCCAACAAGCTCCTTGTTCACTTTATCAACAAATTCGTTCCATTTCCAGTCAGTATCATTGTTCTCAGGAAGAAGAAATGAAAGGTAAAACCTCCATACATCTGGAGGAATGCCTGTGTCTTTCAGTTTCTCGCAGAAAACCCCCCACCTGTTTGATTTGCTTATTTTCCTGTTTTCATAATTCAAATATTGCAAACCAACAACATTTGTTGGCAGGGAAAACTCGCCATTAGCAAGCAACATCCCCCCCCACCATATAGTATGAAAAGGTATGTTGTCTTTGCCAATAAAATGAACAATTTTGACTTTTTTATTTTTCCAGAATTTTTCCCAATCTTTTCTTGCTTCTTTTGTTGAGGAGATATAGCCTATTGGTGCATCAAACCATACATAAAACACCTTGTTTTCCCATCCTTTTAGTGGAACTTTTACCCCCCATTTTAAGTCCCTTGTAATGCTTCTTGGTTTTAGTCCTTCTTTCAACCATCCAAGTGCAAGATTCTTTGTTCCTGTGTTCCAATTTGATGATTCCACCCATTTTTTGATTTTTGGTGCGAGTTTGTCAAGTTTTAAAAACAAATGTTTGAATTTTTTAAAAACAGGCTTTTTTCCGCATATCGAGCATTTCGGGTTTATAAGTTTGTCAGCATCCATCAAACTAGTGCATTTTTCACATTGGTCTCCTCTTGCCTTTTCATAACCGCATTTCGGGCAGGTTCCTATTATGTATCTGTCTGGAAGAACCATGTTGCAGTTTTCACAATAGGGAAGAACAACCTCCTTTTTTTCAACATATCCATTCTCCCAGATTTTTCTGAAAAATTCCTGTGTTGTTTTATGGTGGATTTTTCTGCTTGTCCTTGAGAAATTATCATAACTTATGTTGAGCCATTCATAAATCCCCTTATGAATCAAATAAAGCTTGTCACATAGTTCTTTTGGGCTTATGCCCAATTTCTTTGCCTGCACCTCCGAAGGTGTGCCATGTTCATCTGTTCCGCCCACAAAAACGCAATCATTACCAAATAATCTCTGAAAACGGGCATAGATGTCAGCAGGAAGATGGCATCCTACTATATTGCCTACATGGGGAACATTATTCACATATGGCAATGCAGCAGTTACAATTATTTTGAATTCAACTCACCAATTTTTAAGATTTAAAATTCATTTAAAAATCTTTCAATAATTTTTTAAACCAAATTTTATAACACTGATTATGAGCATAATGGAGTATCTTGTTGGAAGTTTTGTTGATGCTGCTCTCTCCTCCGAAAAAATAACCCTTTCTGATATGGGGAAAAGGATAGAGGAGGACATATACAAAATTCAAAAGGGAAAATTCAAACAACCAGACAATAAGCTCTTTTCAATCCTTTCAAGATTTGTTGATAATTCCCCTTTCAGCTGTGTAATGGAGCCTTTGGAGGGCAGAATTATTGCCATTAGTTATTCTCCTGGGTTGACAATGAGTGTTATGGACAAGGAAAAGGGGAGAAAATTATGTATGGATTACAATCATGAGTGCAGAAAAATAATATTGATGAGCAGAGGGAAGGGTGGCAGAAAATTTAATTATTATGAATACGAGCTTTAGCCCCAGAACCTCCTTGTTCTTAAAAATTTTCTCTCTGCTTCTATTATCCTTTTTACAAGTTCATTTTCTTCCTTATAAGGAATTGAAAGAATTCTTATTGCTGTTTGGGGACCTATGCCAAAGCCACCCATAACAAAACATGCATCTCTTTTGTAATATAAGTAAAGGGGCGCTGTTTTCCTGAGAAATCCTTTTGATGCTCTTTCTTTTTGAGTTGATACAACAAATCCAAGAAGTTTGGAACCGCAATTATGGCATTTTTTTGGCAAGTTTTCCAGGCTAAAAGTGCCTATTTTTTCCCAGCAATTTGTGCATTGAAAAAAGAACCTTTTTTTTAATAGCCTCTCCCTGACCCTTTCCAGAATCTCCCTTTCATCACTTAACATTATTTGTCCTGTAATGCTGCTTATTTTTGCTTCAGATTCTTCCCCCCACACCCTCTCTTTTATTGCCATTTTTTTTGTTTCTTTGGTAGCATCAAAGTCCATTTTTTCAAAAAAAATCTCCTTGAATGTTTCCTCAACAACCACATCATTTTTGAAAATATGCACCAATTTTCTGATTCTGTGTTTGTTTATTTCTGCATCTTTTTTTATTATACCAAACCTCTTTGCAACGTGCCAGAACCTGTAAAGGAACATGGAAGAATTTGGAAGGGCCATTTTCAGGGTATCTTTGAGCCAATTGTCCTTTTTCAGAAGTTCTTTTATTTTTTCCATGTTTATTCCTGGTCCCTTCAAAACAATGGAATATGGGTCACTTCTGACTCCTATGCTTGTTCCACTATCCTGTGAAATGATTGCAGCAAGACCCTGCGCAAGCGCATTATTCTTTTTTGAACCCAGCCATGTATAAATTATTACATGTTCCCCCTTTTTTTCTAGGAATATGTTGTTTTTTTCCCCGAGAATTCTTCTTGTTTCTTTTGCTATTTCTTCTGAAACAGGAATAAGCTCTCCTTCCCATGAGGGTATTGCCCCTATCCGGCTCTTTTCCCTTATGACATACACCCTGTTATTCTTTATTTCTGTAACTTTCCACACCCTCCCGCTCATAATGAATTTTGAGCCAACAATTATATGTTGTGCTACAAATCCCTGATGCAAAATTCCCACCCTGCTTTTGTTCTCCTCATCTATAACAAAGTAATTCCTTTCATCAGGAATCATGCTGAGATTCTCAAAATAATAAACCAGCCCCTTTCTTGTCCTGTATATCCTGTCTGACCCCCCTATCAAGCCTATTCTTTTCATAATATCAAGAACCCTTTCAAATTCCTTTAATCCAAGTTCCCTGAAAACAAGGGATTTTTTTATCCTTTTGAACAATTCCTCTTTTCTTATTTCCCCCATATCCATACAAAAACCAACAATCTGGTGGCATAGCACATCATATGGCTTTTTTATGACTCTTTCCTTTTCCATCCACCCTTTTTTTAAGAGGTTCAAAATCGCTTTTGCCTCCACATATTCCTCTTTATTTGGACATATGATATATCCTCTGGAAACCCTTCCTACACCATGACCGCTTCTCCCAACCCTTTGAACAAGTTTTACAACCTGCCTTGGTGAGGAGAATTGTATTATTGTATCTATATGTCCAATGTCTATCCCAAGTTCAAGGGAGCTTGTTGCTACAATTGCCCTTATTTTTCCAAGTTTCATTTTATGTTCAGCAGATATTCTCATGCTTTTGCTCAGGCTTGAGTGATGCACCTCAACGTCTTCCCTTATTTCTTTGAGTTTTGTTCCAAGAAGCTCTGCTGTTTCCCTTGTATTTGTGAAAATAATTGCACTTTTTGTTTTTTCAAGTATTCCAGAGATTCTTTTTATAGCATATGCGTGTCTGGGACTTATCATGAGATGTTCTGCAAGTTCCTTATCCTCCCCACATTCTTCTATTTTGATATCATATTCTTTTTCACCTTTTTCCTCTATGGTCTCACAATTTTCTGAGACAAATCCCCTTACTTCTTCCTTATTCCTTATTGTTGCACTTATTCCAATAGTTTGAAAATTTTCAGAAATCATCCTCAATCTTTCTATTGCAAGGTTCAGTTGTGCCCCCCTTTTGCTTCCCACCATTTCATGAATTTCATCAATCACCACAGCTTTGAGCTTTTTCAGGTGTTCCCTCATTTTTTTTCCAACAAGAATTGCTTGAAGGGATTCTGGAGTTGTTATCAATACATCAGGGGGTATTTTTGTTTGCAGTCTCCTTATGCTTTTTTTTGTATCACCATGCCTTATATCCACTTCCATCCATATTCTTGAGCCGAGTTCAACAATCCTTTCAAAGATATCCCTATTGAGTGCTTTCAGGGGGCATATATAAAGTATTTTTATTCCCCTCTCCTTAATGCCCGAATATTTATTAAAAAGGGGGAGTATTGCTGCAAGGGTTTTTCCGTATCCTGTTGGTGCGATTATCAGAGCATCCTTTCCCCTTTCAATTATGTCAAATGCCTTTTTTTGTATGGGTGTTTCTACTTCAAAACCTGAGTCTTTTAGCCATCCCCTTATGTCTTTTTTCAGTTTATTGAATGCCATTGAAAACTAATATAAGAAAGAATTTTGTCTTTTAAATCATGATATCTATATTCAAAAGGGCGGAGAGTTTTCTCCCTTCAAATAAAGAAAAAAAAGCCATTGAAAAGGAAGTCAATGATTTTGTTGATTTTCTGAACAAAAGAATAAAAAAATTGAATCTGGATGCAGAGGTTTTTATTGGTGGTGGGTGGGCAAAAGACACTTGGCTGTCAGATCCGGATATTGATATTTTTTTGAGGTTTGAGAGGGAGAGGAATATTGGTCGTGCAGAGGAAATATTAAAGGGGTTGGAATATGAAGTTGTGCATGGTTCAAGGGATTATTTTAAGTACAAAAGGTTTGAGATAGTTCCAATACTCAAAATAAAACATTTCAAAGAGGCAAAAAACATAACAGACCTCTCCCCCTTCCATGTGGATTTTGTCAGGGATAATTTAAAGAGACCAAAGGATGTCAAACTTTTGAAATTATTCTGCAAAGCAGCAGATGTTTATGGTGCGGAGAGCTATATAGGTGGTTTTTCGGGGTATGCTCTTGAGCTGTTGATTATAAAATATAGGAGCATAAAAAGATTATTTGAAGCTGTTGAGTCATGGAAGCCAAAAGTGGTTATAGATTTTGGGAAAAGGGAAAAACTCAATGAACATAAAAGAAAATCCCCCCTAATAATCTATGACCCCACCTATCCTGGCAGAAATGTTTCTGCTGCCCTTGAATACAGAAATTTCAGCAAATTTGTTTTTTCTGTCAGAAGTTTTTTGAGAAAACCGAGCCTGAAATTTTTTTCTTTGAAAAAGAGGACAATTCAAGACATAAGGAAGTTATCAGAAAAAAGGGGGACAAAATTGTTTTTAAAAAAAATCAGAATCAAGGGGAATAAAGAGGTTTTTCTTTCCAAATTAAGAAAAGATATGAAAAAAATAAAGTCATGCCTGGTAAGAAATGGTTTTTCTGTGTATGATTATGGTTTTTTTGAGTGTGGCAATATGGCAAATGTTTTTTTTGAATTGGAGAACTGGGAAATATCCAAGAAAGGAAAACATTTCGGTCCTCCTGTGTGGATTGATAAAAAGCATTTTGATGAATTCCTGAAAAAGTGGGGAAATGTTTATGTGGAAGGGGAAAGAATGGTGGCTGACAAAAAAAGGGAGAATAATGGGATAAGGCTTTTGAAAAAAATAATGAAAGAGCATGATTATGAATAGTTTTCTCATGCAGAGGTATAGAGAAATTCTTGGGGAGGATTTTGGCAGGTTTAAAAAAGCCATAATGACAAAAAGCCCGACATACATTAGGGTTAATTCCCTGAGAATGGGGGAAGAAGAATTGAAAAAAAGGTTGAGAAAAAAAGGGATTGTGCTCAAGAAAAAAATGAGCAATTGTTTTGAGATAAAAAGGGCAAGAATGTCGCCTGGTGCCACAATAGAATATCTTCTTGGATATTATTTTTTGCAGGATTGGACCTCTCTTTTGCCTGTTTTGAGCTTGAAGCCAAAAGGTGTTGTATGGGATATGTGTGCCTCCCCGGGAGGAAAAACAACACATATTTCTGAATTAATGAGGAATAAGGGGGTTTTGGTGGCAACTGACAAAAAAAGGGTAAGGGCACTTTTTTATAATGTAATGAGAATGGGATGCAAAAATGTTTTAATATACAGAAAAGATGCCAGAGAAATAAATTATATATTTGATTACATATTGCTTGATGCACCATGCACAGGGACAGGAATAATGCGTAAAGACAGGACAAGGATGAATGTGAAAAGAAGGGACATAATTTACATGAGCAATTTGCAAAAAAAACTTGTTGAAAAAGCAATTTCCTCCCTGAAAAAAGGCGGGAAAATGGTATATTCCACCTGCTCCCTTGAGCCTGAGGAGAATGAGGAAATTGTGGAACATGCAATTAATAATGGGATGAAGGTTGTGGATAGCGGGTTTGGCTCCAGTGGTCTGGGAAGTGTTTTTGGCAGGGAATACAATAAGCAGGTGAGAAAAAGTGTGAGGATATGGCCCTATGAGGGAAATGGTTTCTTTTTTGCAAAAATGGTGAAAAAATGATTATAAGATGTGAAGCAGGGGAATTTGAAATAAGCGATAAAATGGAGAAAGTAATCAAAGTATTGGGCAAGCCATATGCAGCAGGCATTTTGAAAAAAAAGAAAAACCCTTCTTTGCAGGAAATAATGCTTGGGATGGTGAAACTGCCAAAGATTTCATTAAATGAAAAGCAGGCACAGAGATTTATTTATGGAAAAGATATAAAGTTCAACAAGGAGATAGATAAATCGGGAATGGTTGTTGTTCATTTTAAAAATGAACCGATTGGTGTTGGCATTTTGAATGGAACTTTTTTGAAGAACCTTGCAGATATTGGCATTTATTTGAGAAGGGAGTGATTACATTATTTTTGTCATGTCTGTAAGTATTATCTCATTGATTTCCATTTCTTTTGAAAATGGACCTATAATTTCCTTAGAACCTGCGAAAAACTCGTTAAAGGCAGGCATTATAATTATCTTCTTATTTTTCCACATCCCAATAATCCAGCAATCCCTTTTTTGCAAATTGCCGAGGTGGTCCACCCACTCATAGCTTGGGTGCATGTGCCCCATAACAATAATCTTGGCTTTTTCCAAAAAACTTTTTGAAGGCAGGGCATGACCATGGATAAACCCCACTCCGTCAACCACCAATTCCCTTATTGTTTTTATACCCAATTCCTCTATTTTGCTGTCAT
>CAZTVD010000016.1:0-7552 GCA_964616955.1 Candidatus Woesearchaeota archaeon | reverse complement strand
AGGAAATGATAGAGGGAGAAATCAGGGAACTGGAGGAGGTTCTGCATAAAAAGAGGGAATTTCTTGAAAAAGCAAAAAAAGCAAGGGAATTTCTTGAAAAAATTAAGGAGCTCAACAGCAAAAAAACAATGCTTGAAAAAAGAATGGACAACAACAAGGAGATAATAGAACAGAACAATAGAATAATAAAAAAATTTGATAAAGAAGAATACAACAGATTAAAAGAAGAAATAATAGGGTTGAGAGAGAATAGGAATAATATTGGCTCGGAGAGGAGTTCTATTAAAAAAACAAAGGAGATGCTGGAAGAACAATTGGAATCTTTAAAAAAAGATTTTGAAAGGATGAAAGTGGCTGTGGAGGAAATAAAAAACAAGGAAAAAGAGCTGAAAATTGCTGAAGAACTTCTGGAATTTTTTACAAAAGCAAGAGAGGATATAAGAAGCATAGGTGATGTTGCAAGACTGAAATTTGTAAGAGATTTCAGAAAAGAATTTCAGGAGAAATTTGAGGAAATAAGGGGATGGGAGCAGGAATATTCTGTTGATATAAAAGAAGATTACGAGCCATTTGCACTTACAGAAAGCGGGGAAGAAGTACCAATATCAAATCTTTCAGGAGGAGAGAAAACAAGCGTTGCCCTTGCCTATCTGCTTGCCCTCTCAGACATTGCATCAAGACTGGGCGGAATTTCAAGAAGCCAAGTCCTTATACTTGATGAACCAACAATTGGATTTGACAGGGAAGACATAAAAATCCTTCCAGAAGTTCTGCGAAAAATAAAAAACATACCCCAAATAATCATAGTGACCCACGAAGAAGTGCTGAAAGAAGCAGCGG
Organism: Candidatus Woesearchaeota archaeon; assembly: GCA_964616955.1. Classification (GTDB taxonomy): domain Archaea; phylum Nanobdellota; class Nanobdellia; order B33-G15; family B33-G15; genus CAZTVD01. The sequence continues at coordinate 6,712 of CAZTVD010000016.1, read as the reverse complement.
ACTATAAATTCATTGTAAAAAAGAAGCTTGGGGTCTCCCAAATCACCCCTCTATAACTTTTTTTCCTTTTTTCTGGGGGATTATTCTAATATGTTGATTCTCAAATCTCTTTTTAATCCCATTTATTTTATACAAAAAAACTGCAAGCGCTCCCACCTCTGAATGGGGTTGATTCCCCACACCAATATTGTAATCAGCAAGGTCATAAATTTCTGGAGGAACTTTTTCTGAACCAACAACAACAAGAAGTTTCTTGTGTTTCCATTTTTTTTTCTCAAAATCCTCACCATACATTGTGAGATGAACTATTTTATATCCGCATCTTCTCTTTTCTTCTATCAGTTTCTTCCAGTTTTTTTTATATTCAACAAAAAAAGGACCGCCCCACCTGCTCACAACATCTTTCAAACTTCTCATAATCTTCTCATCTTTTTCCCCTGCAAAAAAAATTCCATCAGCCCCAAAAGCCCTTGCAACAAGACCACAATGTGTGGTAATCCTTTTATCTCTTTTTTTCCTGTGAGACAGACGCAGAACCTCTATCATAAACAAATTAAACCCGATTTGATATAAAAAAATAATGTATTGGACAGACACTCCTGGGATTGGCGGAGAAATAAAAAAATATGCAGAGGATTTTATAGTGGAAGAAAAAAGGAATAACAGGGTTTGGACAACAAGATATAATCTTATAGATAGAATAAAGAAGAAATTTGTTTCTGGTGAGGGGGAGCACCTTCATTTAACTCTCATAAAAAAGAACAGGAACACATTGGATGTTGTAAAAGAAATTTGCAGACAACTGAACATAAGTGAAAAAAAAATTGGCTATGCCGGGCTCAAAGACAAAAGAGCAATAACATCCCAGAGATTGTCTATAATGGCTAAAGCAAAAGATGTGAAAAAAATCAACATTGATAACATATTGTTAAAGGATTTTACATACCAAAAAAGAAAGATAAGAATAGGTCAATTGCAGGGCAATGTTTTCACAATTAGAATAAGAGATGTGAAAAAAGATGCCCTGAAAATTTTGAAGGAATTCAAAAAATACACAAAACTTCCAAATCTATATGGTCCCCAAAGATTTGGCGGAAATGAGGAAATTGGGAAAGAAATAATAAGGGAGAACATGAAAAAAGTGGCAAATATTTTGAATTCAGATAAAAGATACAAAAAAATCTCTTTGAATCCCTCAAAAATAATGAGAATCATACCAAGAAAAATGATAAGATTGTATAAAGATGCTTACCAGAGCCATATTTTCAATAAAACATTATGTGAATATGGATGGAATGCCCCAAAGTATCTTCCCTTATGTGGATACAAAGTTGATTTGGATGAGATTACTGAAAAATTCCTTAAAAAGGACAAAATCTCAAAAATAAACTTAAAAAAAGCAAAGATGAAAGGCACATATAGAAAATGTTTTTTTGAGCCAAAATGGCTCATGGAAAAAATGAAAAAAAATGACTTAATAATAAAATTTTTCCTTCCAAAAGGAAGTTATGCTACTGTTCTTTTGGGGGAATTGATGAAATGTTGAAAACACATATGTTGCCATAACAAATTATTTTTTTCAAATAATCAAAATCAGCGTTTCTCCAATAAGGAGAAGTATTGCTGAACAAAACTGCAACATCCACCTCTCCACAAAAAAAACCAATATCGCTCCTGTTTATCTCCCTATAAACCGGTAAAAGGGCCATTCTTTGTTTTGAATAGTAATACAACTCTGGCCACCTCTGATTTGTACAAAAGGAGAGATTATTTTTCTCTAAAAAATCACCAACAAGCATGATGGCATTTGTTTCATTTGTATATAAAACAGGATAAAAACCGCTGTAATTGTTGAATAAAATAAAGACAAAAAGCAAAAAAATGGGGAGAAGAAAAGAATATTTCATTAAATTCCTAATTGTATAAAAAAGCAGGAAAGGGGCTATTGGAAGAAGAAGCCTGAATTCCTTCCTTGCAATAAGGAGCAGGATTATTAAAAAGACAAATGGGGTGATTTCTTTTTTATTCTCGGGAAAAGCAAGAAGCAAAAAAGGGAACGTATAAAATGCCATGAACAAAAAATCATAATAATTTGCTTGGCTATCAATGGAAATTGCAAAAAAACCAGACAAAAAGCTGTGTATGGGGTTGCCATAATTTACAAAATTCCACAAGAAATAAGGAAAAAGCAGGACAGAAGACAATAAACAAAACCTGAAAAACTCCTTTTTATTTCTGAAAAAAGGGAGAACAACAAAAAAGAGGAACAAAGAAGTGAATTTCAAAAGCACAGAAAGAACAAAAAAAGCAGATTGAATCCATGTTGGTTTTTCCTTCAATATTGAATAAAGAGTGGTTAACCAGAAAAAAGGAAGAATAGAATCTACAAGAATGCTGTGGGACAATTGGATGTGGTAGGGGAAAAACATAAAAACAATGGAGGAAAAAATTCCAATTTCTTTATTATACAATTCTTTTCCAACAAAATAAACAAGCACAACGCACAGGGAGGACAGAAAAGAAACCAAAATATGTGATAAAAATAATGGAAAAGGAGATAATTGGAAAGGTGCAAGAAGAAAAGACAATAAAGGTGGTCTTATCTCAAACTCATTATAATAATTCTGCCTTATGCCCGCAATTATTTCTGCATGAGAGAGATATACTGTTTCATCCCATATATGGTATCCAAGGTTAACAGGAAGGGTTCTTAGAATAAATGATATTGAAAATATGAATAAAAGCATGTGCTTTTCGTATTTAAGAAGAAAATTTTCCAATTTCACAAATAAAGCCAGATTTTGACAATTAAAATTATTTTTGCATATATCAAAAAACTTAATAAACATCAGGAAAGTCGTTAAAACATGGACTTGAGATTTGCAATACTGCTTGCCCTGTATTATTTCATGATATTTTCAAGTATTTTCTGGCTTGTTGTTTATTTTAAAAACAGAAAAAATGTAAAAAAAGACCCTTTTCCAAAAAAATTTCCAAAAGTGAGTATTATAATACCTGTATGGAATGGGGAAAGAACAATAAAAAGAGCAATAAAGTCCTGCCTTGAACTAAATTACCCTCACAAAGAAATAATTGTTGTTAACGACGGCTCAACAGACAGAACAAAGAAGATATGTGAAAAATATGCACAAAAAAAACTTATAAAACTAATAAACAAAGAAAATGGCGGTAAGGCAAGTGCACTTAACCTTGGCATAAAAAATGCAAAAGGGGAACTTGTTGCTTGTTTGGATGCTGATTCATATTTCAGCAAAAATGCTCTTTTGAATATGGTGGGTTATTTTGACAACAAAAAAATTGCAGCAGTTACTCCTGCTATGAAAAGCATGGAAGACAAGACAATATGGCAGAAAATTCAGGTTGTTGAGTATTATTTTTCCATTTATTTGAGAAAACTGTTTAGCATAACAAAAAGCCAGTATGTAACACCAGGTCCTGGCTCAATTTACAGAAAATCTGTTCTCAAAGAAATAGGTGGATTTGAAGAGGGAAATATAACAGAGGATATGGAAATAGCCTTCAGGATAAAGGACTATGGGTATGAAATTGAAAATTCTGTTAATGCAGTAACATATACAGAAACACCAGAAACTTTAAAGGAGCTTATAAAGCAGAGGACAAGATGGTATGCTGGGTATTTTGAAAATGTTTCAAAATACAGGAGGATGTTGCTTAATCCTAAATTCAATATTCTTGGCTTGTTTCTTTTGCCAACAAATTTTCTCTGGATATTTGCTCTTTTTTATATGAGTTATCTGAGTCTTGACTCTACATACCAATATATCACCTCTTCGATAAGAAGGGTTCTTGCAATAAACATGGATATCCTCCCAGTAATAGTCAATTCCAAATTTGAATTTAATCCCTTATTCTCAATGAACCCCCTTACAATATTCAGTTTGTTGTTCATTTTTATGACTGTTGTTATCATTTATCTCTCATACAAAATATCCGGAGAAAAAATAAAAAGGAAATACATACCACATATCCTCGGATATTTCTTTGTTTACTTTGGGCTCATGTCAATTTTTTATGCTTCTGCAATATTTTACAAAGCAGTGAGGGGAGGGAATACAAGATGGAAAGGGGAGGAGATGTAGAGTTATTTTTGATAACTGGCATAATATCCTCAATTGTTTTTTTTGTGGGTTTATTTGTTGGTTTTGCTATAGGAGGGGAAAAAATTTCTATTCTTGAAGAAAGCATAAATGATTTGCAACAGGAAATTCAGGAAATAAACATGCAGTTCAATATACTTGATGTAATGAATGAAAGTGCATCATGCGATTTTCTTCTTTCAATGGCTGATAAAATGGAATCACAGGCAAGCTCGCTTGGAAAAAGACTTGAACAAATGGAAGTAGAGGGGAAAATAATGACAGAGGAATATACTAAATTGAAAAAGGACTATATGCTTGTTTTGATGAATGACTGGATAACTATTGAGGAGATTAAAAGGAGATGTGAGACAAACATAACAACTGTTTTGTATTTTTATTCCAACAGGTATTGTCCATTATGTGAAGAACAGGCTTCTGTTCTAAATTACTACAAAAGCATTTTAGGTACTGGTATAATGATATTTGCCCTTGATACTGATTTAAATATGACCATTATAAATTCTCTTTTGAACACATATGATATAACCTCTTATCCATCTCTTTTGATAAATGGGAATGTTTTCAAAGAGTATGTGAGTAAAGAGGATTTTAAAAATAAATTATGTGAATTCAAAGATTATAGCATATGCGGGTGATCATTTTTCAAATATGCCCTTGTTGCCAGTTAAATTATGTTTCCAGCATCACCAATCATTACAGACAGATAACACCTGCCATTTTTTATATTGGGACAAACGCTTCCATCAGTATAACAATCACATATGCATTTTGCTTTCATTCCTTTTGAAACAACATTTTGATAATAACATTCGCAGGACTCAATAAAGGAGTCATTTAAATATTCAGAAGATGTAATGTTCTTTCCAAGTTGGACACAATACTCATTTTTTTCCATAAAAAGATTTTGTTCCCTTATTGATGTGTATATCACCATAACTACAAGAGAAATAACAACAACCGAAAGAAAAAACAATATGGTTCTGTGTTCATTGTTCATGAATTAAAAGAAAAAAAGAAAGGTTTAAAACCTTTATGCAACAACTTTGGCGTCTGTGTAGGAGCCGACATCAACATCGGTTGTGTCAAGCACAATCCTGTTCAAGCCTGACCAGTTGTCTCCGAGGACTGTTCCGCCATAGAGCAACTCCTTGGCAAGCAGTCTGCAGGCAATTCTGGTATCATCTTTTGAGAAACCAGCAACTACCAATGCAGCATTTGTGTCAAATGCATCTGCTACCAAGTCTATAAGTGCTCTGTTCTCTTTTATATAACTTCCATTGACATATTCCTGCCAATCTGATTTTGTCCATGTTTTGTTCCCGAGGTCATCAACAAGTGTGTTGACCGCAGGTCCGCCAACAAGGATGATTGGCTTGTCAACAGTTGTTATTTCTGTATCCAATTTGGCAAATGTTGGCTCTATTTTGTTTATTGTGCTTCCTCCACCAACCTTGAGTACCCAATCACTGTCTGGTATTTCATCTCCAACATTTATTGTTTCTTCTTTAGTAGCTGACCTTCCTATTGTAATTTTTGCATATCTTCTTGTTTCTGGGTATTCCAAAGAAACAACTCCGCTGTCATAATCTATGAGTGTTCCCCATTTTGTATAAACAGGTGTATCTCCCTCTTCAAATTCATCTCCACTGCCAAATTTGATTTTTCCCTTGTAGTCATCGCTGAATTCGCCTGTTGTGGTGTTGTATTGTGCAGTAATTTTTTCTCCTGTTGGCTCTGTCAATGTTAAGGTTCCTGCTGTATTTGTGACAGAATATGTCAAATTGTTTTCATAATATTTTCCATCAACAGCCAAAGACTTGACTGTTATGTTTATTGGATCCCTTGTGATATTGGACCATGTGAAAGTGTATGTCATGTTTCCTGCTGTTGAATTCATTGTCCAATCTGCGCTTACCTTTGAAGCTGTTCCTGTTAGATTTCCTAATTCATTTGAAGAACCATCAAGCAATTGCAAAGTGCTTGTTGGAGCTGAGCCAGTATAATTCCACCATTTAATGTGTATTGGTGTGTCCGGGTCAATTAATACTATTGTGCCTGTCTCATTGTCAGAGTTTATGTCTATATTTTTTATGTCAGAGAGGTCAATTGCCTGCTCTCCATCCTCTGTATGGTATATCAATTCAGCATCAGAATAAGCTTCTGGGTCTGTTCTTGTATCTAAAGTGTCCTGTAATGCTATTGATGTTACTCCGCCTGGTTCTCCATCAGAGGCATCAGCTGTAAGAATGCCAACATATTCTATGGAGAATAATCCATCCAATACGTCGACCTTCTCGCCAGCCACAAAGTCCTCTTTTGGGAATCTGTCACTGAATTTTCCTGGAGATTTCAAAGCAAGGCTTGTTAAACCGTTTGCATCTCCTGCAACAGCAATTGTCCAATTTCCCTCTGTTGTGGTTGTAGGCTCGAATACCTCGCCATTTTCAAGCACTATTGAAGAGGTTTCCCAATTCAAAGTTACTTCAGCTATACCTGTCTCAGTACTCTTGTAAAAGGACTTGACTGTGAACTTAAGTCCAAGAGTGCTGTTGTCATAAACATCATTTTCT
>CAZTVD010000015.1:0-7658 GCA_964616955.1 Candidatus Woesearchaeota archaeon | reverse complement strand
ACAGGATAAAGAAAACCATCTTTAATTTTTAGGGCCCAAAATGGGGTATGATCATACTCCGTTACTGATATCAAAGAATGAGCCTTTTTCTCAAGATAAAGTGAAATTGCTTTGTTTATATCCTCACTTACTCTCAATGGAGAAGTGGGATGCAATAATATGATTATGTCAGGTATATAATTCTCTTTATTTTTAAGAAAGTTTAGTGTATGAAGAACAACCTCCATCGAAGTAACATCATCCCCAGCTAATTCTTTAGGTCTTCTTACAACCTCCGCACCGTATTTAAGCGCAATCTCTGTTATCTCTTTATCTTCTGTCGAAACAATAACTCTAGAAATATTGGATTTTCTTGCTTCTATGATAGTGTAATACAATAATGGCTTCCCCGCAAGGATCTTAATGTTTTTTCTTGGAATTCCTTTTGAACCGCCTCTCGCAGGGATTACAGCACAAATTTCCATTGTACTATATTAAAATTACATATTTTTAATAACTTTTTTAGAGATCTAAAAAAGCGAATAAGAATTTAAATTTTAAAAAGTAATCAGTAAATATCCCATTGTGTTAAAATCTCTTTATTAACTTTTTTACCAAATTTGTATTTGTCCCACAATTTTCCCCACCCAGTTTTCCTGAATTCCTCTATTCTCCTTTTTCCAATTATTGGATACCATAGAACATCATGATAAAAACCTGAAAGGAAAATAGGGATTTTAAAGATGGGGGAATGGAATATAAGTTTTTCAAGTGGAGGGAATAATCTTTGAAAGCCCTTTCTTAATGCCTGGTCAAAAAATATAACTGGGCTTTTTCCTGTTTTGAAATTCAAATTTATTTTTTTAATGTCCTCGCCCACAATATCAATTTGTTCAATATCCCCAACACCAAGCCCCAAATCATGGGCTAACTTAATATATTTTATTTTCATTGGTTCAAATCCCATGATTTTTGCAGCAACAGCATCTATCGCCACTTGGTCCTCTCCTGCTAAAATCAAATTTGTTACGACTGGCTTCATTGTTCTTGGTCCCGCCCCATTTCCTGCAACACTCCCGTCCATAATTGCAAAAATCCCTTTATGTATTTCTTTTTGGATTGCCAACAAATCCACAAGTATCTCATGAATCCTTTTATGTGCATGATGGCGATATTTTGGGATCAAACCCCCAAAAGCATTTTTCATGGCGCCTGTTGTTGTTGTATGACCATGTGTTTTCAAAGTCGGCAGATGGATTATGTTGGTATTGAAAAACATTTTTGGAACAAGGACTTTTTCCCCGAACAATTCGTTCATGGCGAGCATCTGAGATTTTGGCTTATATTCTTCCCATTCTACATCAGTAAGTGGAACAAACTCGCAACCATATTTCTTGAGAATGGGTAACCACTTGTTGCCATACGCCCCTTTCCATGGATGAGTAACCACTGTTTGATTCTCAACAGAAACGATTTGTTTATAGCCCTGCTCCCTCATCTTTTTGAGAACACCCTCCAACTGCCATGGCTGTGTGGAGCAAGCAGGAAAATACAGGGACCAGGAAAGGTTGAGTTTAAGGATTGTTTTTATGTTTTTTTTGATGTGTTTATTAAAAGAGGATAATTTGAGGAGTTCGGAATAATCATCAAGCACAGTTTTTGGAGATGTTTTTAGCACTGCAACTTTTTCCATAATTCTCCCCGCATACACTTATTTAATAAATTATTGGTATCATAAACCTTATCAAAAAGAACTTATTGATTGGGAATATGATAAAATCTGTAAAAGATGTGAGTTTTCTTGCAATTGGACAGATAATGGGTCTTATTTTCGGATTTATAACAACAGTCCTGCTAGCGCGAATGCTTGGACCACAGGATTATGGTATTTACAATTTTTTAATGTCCATTGTCAGTGGGACGGCCTCTTTTTTGTCCCTTGGTCTAGCTTTTTCAGCTTTTTATTTTGCTGCAAAAAAAACAGAGATTATTAATTCAATTTTGAGTATAGGAACAATAACATCCATGGTAGGAATCATATTTATCTGTCTCATTTCGCCTTTTTTAGAAACAACATATTCCACACCAAACCTTGCTTTCTTTCTGATAATCTTCTCCTTTGAAGTGTTATTTTTGAATATTTTCAATATTTTTTTGAATTTTTTCAAAGGAACAGGGAGATTTAAGGAAAGTAGTATAATGAACATCTTGTTTAATTTGTTGAGATTATTGGGTCCATTCCTTGTGTTAATTGGTTTTGGTTTGTTCGGAGCAATTTTTGGAAGAATCTTGGATTGGACAGTTATAATTTCTCTTTGTTTTGTTATTGGAAAAAAGACATATAATGTATTCCCAAGAAAGATAAAAAACTTGAAAAAAATTATGGGTTATGGTTTCCCATTGTATATGAATCAAATTTTTGCTTTTTTTACAAACCAATATTTGATTATAATTCTTGCCATTTATGGGATGAAATTGGTAGGTTATTATTCAGCCTCGTTAAAACTAGCAACAATAATATCAATGCTCACACTCTCAATATCTGATGTTGCTCTCCAAAGAATCATAGTTGCCAAAGACAAAAAAAATGTAGACAAAATTACAAAAAAAATAACAAAATATTCCAGTTATCTGGGTGCTTTTTTTCTTGTTAATTTGGTAATTTTCAGCAAGGAAATAATGATCCTTATATTTTCAAAAGAATATCTCAGTGCTTCAACTTCTCTCATAATCTTGTCCTTTGCTTATTTTTTGGGTTCGAGTTTTAGAGCATATCCGACATATTTTTTAGGAAAATCAAAAACAAAAATTGTAATGAGTGTGGGGTTTATATCCTCTACAATTTTAATATTGCTTTCCTTTTATCTCATCCCATCATTCGGATTGGATGGTGCTGGGTTAAGTTTTCTTTTTGCAACTTTTGTTTCTGTAATGAGTTATGTGATAGTTTCTGAAATTAAAGGGTATAAAATTGCTTTTGGATATAAATACCTGCTCATATCCTTTTTTGCAGCATCCATGTCTGGAATAATTGGAAAAATATTGAGTTACATCTTCCCTACTTTTCTTTCCATTCTCATTGTCCCGCCATTATCCATAATTATGATGGTTATAGTCATCTATCTGCTAGGTGGCTGGGAAGAAGAGGATGAAAGAATACTATTTGATTTAATCTACAAAGTATTTAGAAAAAATTAAAATATCTTTCCGAACGTTTTCGCCCCCAAAGAAATAACATGCACAAAAGGAAAACTTCTTTTACAAACTATCTCAGCTTTTCCCAGATTTTTTAAAAATTTTTTTGGAGAAGAAAATTCATTTATTTCAACATACGCATTTCCATATTCTGCAAATGAATGGGCATCAGAACCAGCACTCATAGGAAGGTTGTTTTTTAGTGCATATTCTTTTGCTTTTTTGTTGAATTTTGTAAAAATGGTTCTGGAATTGCATATCTCAATAAAATCAATATTTTTTGGAATTTTTTTTAAACAACTTCTTTTTCTCAAAAAATCAAAGGGGTGCGGAACCCCAACAATCCCTCCCTGTTCATGAATTTCATCAATTGCCTCCTCCAACGCCGTATGTTTTTTTATTTCTTTATTCAAAAAAAGGCCGATTATCTCACCCATGTCTGTTGTTACTTCCTCCCCCACAATCATGTGCGGCAATTCCTTCTTTAATTCCATGGCTCCCTTTATGGTATTGTGGTCAGTTATGGCAGGAAGAATGCCTGTTTTTTTTGAGAGCTTGATTATCCTGGATATTGACAATACAGAGCATCTGGAGTAATTAGTATGCACATGTAAATCATATTTCATAAATAAAGGTCAGGGGCGACATTTATTAACATTACCTATATCACCACCCAATCAGCAAAATAAATGACAATAACAGAAATCAATACCCAAAAAAACAGATTGATGATAAAGGGTTTATCCTTCAAAAATGCCTCTGCATTTTCCACCCCACTTTTAGAGAGGAAATATGCCCTGAAAATACCATAAATAACAAAAGGAATCGTGAGAGTAAATAAAGGGGAGTGAGAACCCAAAACAGAATAAAGGGAATAACACAGGATAACAAGGGAGGATATAGTTGAAACGAGAAAATTTATGATTTGTTCGTCGTATACCCTAAAAACTTTTCTGTGTGTTTTTGATTTTGATTTTAAGGAATTGAGTTCAGCCATCCTTTTTATAGTGGCCAAAAAAAGCGCAAGAACAAAAATTGTCAGAATCAACCAAGGGGAAATAGGAACATCAATAACCACAGTGCCTGCATATGCTCTCAAAACAAAACCAAATGCCACCACAATAATATCAACAAAGGCGATATTCTTCAAAAATTTTGAATAAAAGAACATAAGAAAAAAATACATGAGCAACACTGAAAAAAAGCCAAAACTCAGGAAATATGCAAAACATAAGCAAAACAAAAGCAGGAAAAGGGAGGAAATTATTGCAAATTTTAAACTCAATTTTCCCGAAGCAATTGGTCTGTTTTTCTTTTTTGGATGTTTCCTGTCTTTCTCCATGTCCATTATGTCATTAATAATGTAAACCACGCCCGAAACAACACAAAAAATAACAAATGCAAAAAAAACCCTCATAAACATCTGAAAATCAAACAAATTGAGGGAAAAAACAAGACCCGCAAACAGAATTAAGTTTTTATACCATTGCTTTGGTCTCATTGTTTTTAAAATTAATTTAAAAAACATAACCTTCCCATGTTCCTTTTAATTAAATATTTTTACTATAAAAGAAAGATTTTAAAATAGTATTACTTAATATTACTTTGTATGAAAAAGAGGATAACAATAACAATAAATGAAAATTTGATAGAAGAAATCAGGAGATGGCAAAAAGAGAACATGGTAAAAAACAGGAGTTACGCAATAGAATATCTCCTCAAAAAATCACTTGAAACAAAAGTAAAAAAAGCAGTTATCCTCGCTGGCGGGAAGGACAAATTCAAAAATATATTGAAGCCAATGGTCAATATAAAGAACAAACCAATATTGGAATGGCAAATAAGGTTTTTGAAAAAACATGATATTGAAGACATCATATTAATAATAAACAGCAACAGGGAGCAAATTAAAAGGTATTTTGGGGATGGCTCAAGGTTCGGCGTCAGGATTAATTACATAGAAGAAGAAATGGCAAAAGGTACTGCAGCAGCACTAAAAAAAATAAAACATCTCGTCAACTCCTCATTTTTATTATTGTATGGGGATAGTTTATTTGATTTGGACATAAATAGCATGCTAAGGTTCCATAAAAACAACAATGCAAGCATAACAATTGCCCTGAAAGCACTTCCAAAAACAGAGCAATATGGGAATGTATTTATGGAAGGGAACAGGGTGGTTGAATTCAAAGAAAAGCCCGGAAGCACTATTTCCAATTTGATAAGTGTTGGTTTTTTTGTTGTAGAGCCCCATATATTAAAAGAATGTGAAAATGTGAAAAGTTTTGAAAAGGAAGTCTTACCAAGACTTCTGAAAAAAAATTCAATTTATGGTTATATTTTTACAGGACAATGGTTTGATATTGGAAGTGAAAAATCATACAAAAAAGCTCGGGAGGAATGGATGAAAAATGGCTGGAATTTTTAGGGCTTATGACATAAGGGGAGTGTATGGAAAAGGGCTTGATGAAGCCATTATGAGGGACATTGGCAGGGCAGTCGGGACACTGTATAAAAAAGTTTTGTTGGGTGCTGACCTGAGGTATAGCAGCCCCAAACTGAAAGATGCATTCATAAGTGGATTCAAAACAACTGGCTCAAAGTTATATGTTTCGCCCGACGGAAATTTTGGCATGGTATGGTACAGCGCCCACTTAAAAAATGCCATATGTGCATACATAACTGCATCCCACCTTGCCTCCCAGTGGAATGGTTTGAAGATATACTATCCTGATGGGACAAGCCCGGTTGGCGAAATAAAAAGAATAGAGAGTATGTATAAAGAAAAGAATTTCAATAGCGGGAAGGGGGAAGTGGAAGAGTTGGATATTTCAAACAAATATTTCAATCTTCTAAAGGAGAACTTTGATGTTAAATGCTCCCCAGCAATTGATTTTGGAGGAGGAGCCACAACAAAGGGCATACCAAGAATATGGAAAGATATTGCAAAAAAACCTTATTTGCTCTATGAAAAGCCAGACCCTTTTTTGGAAGTAAGGAATCCGGAACCAAAGGAGGACAATCTTGCTGAACTGAAAAAAATTGTTAAAACCTCAAAGAAGGACGTGGGTATTGCATATGATGGGGACGGGGACAGGGCAAGTTTTATTGATGATAAAGGGGAGTTTGTTGCAACTGAGAAAATAATTGCTTTTCTTGCCGAGGGGATGCACAAACCCAAAATTGTAATGAATGTGGAATGTTCCAATGTAATAAGGGATTATCTTCCTGATGCAAAAATTTATGAAGTGCCTGTTGGTCACACCTATGTGACCACTACCTGCAAGAAATACAAAGCAGATTTTGGTGTGGAACCATCAGGCCATTTCATTGTTGGAAAATATTTCTACTTTGATGATGCCATAATCGCAAGCATGGCTGTGGCAGATAAGCTGAAAACAAAGCTTTCTGACTTTACAAAAAAACTTCCAAAGTATTACCATGAAAGGATTGGGTTTGAGGTAAAAGAAGAAAAAAAATATGAAATCATGCAGGAACTAAAAGAAAAACTTGGAGGAGAATACAAAATTCTTACAATAGACGGCATAAAGGTTGTTATGGAAGATGCATGGGTCCTCATTAGACCGAGCAACACTGAATCAAAAATAAGGATGACAATAGAAACAAAAACAAAAGAAAAACTTGAAAGACTGAAAAAAGAATTTGGAGGAATGATAAAATGAAAGGAATAATAATGATGGGCGGGTACGGGACAAGGCTGGAGCCACTTACTTTAAGGACACCCAAAGCCCTTCTTCCAATAGCAGGGAAGCCAAACATACATTACCTTATTGAGAAACTGAAAAATGCAGGGATAGATGAGATAGTAATATCCGCAAACAAGAATAATGAGAAAGTAAGAGAATTTTTGGAAAACAATGTGAAATTTGTTCTTGAAAAAACAAACAATGATAGGGATAAATTGGGGGTTGTTGGTGCTTTAAAATATCTGAAAAATGTATTGGGTGAGGATGACTTTCTTGTGATTGGTGGGGATAATTTTTTTGAGGGTTTGGATATAAAACAATTTCTGGAAGAACATAAAAAGCTCAAGCCAATGGCAAGCCTTGGATTATTTGAACTTCAAGACAAAAACGAAGTTGAAAAATATGGGATTGCTGTATTGGATGAAAAAAACAGGATAATCTCCTTTCAGGAAAAGCCAAAAGTAGAGGAAGCAAAAAGCAGGATGGCATCCACATTCATACAGATAATAAGTATTGATTTTGTAAAAAGATATTTAGAGGAATATGTGGACAGAGAAATAAAACAAGGGAGAAAGCCAGATAAAATAGGCAGTATGTGGGAGCATTTTTCACAGAAAACCCACATACATGGGTTCAATTTCAAAGGGATATGGGGTGATGTAGGAGACATAAGGACTTACCTAAAAACCAACAATATTGTGATGAATTCCCTTAAAAACACAAATAAACTCAAGGATGCAAAAATAGGGAAAAATGTCATAATAAAAGAGCCGGTTA